>NZ_JASJXA010000068.1:0-12517 GCF_035018905.1 Glaciimonas sp. Gout2
GTATAAAGTAGAACGGCAAAAGACATAGTAAGGAGAGCAACAATGAGAAACTTGAAATAATGAAAAATTTTTCTTGGGAAAAATTGAACTGCGTACACTGTTTGCTGTTGTTTCAATGGCCGTACATATTCGACCATCTATTTGTTAAATAATAATTACAATATGAAAATATTTTTTCTGCGTTTGCGTGTCATGTGGCGGCGATTTCGCCAAGGTGACCGTTATCAAAATAATAGTCAAGATCACTACGCCATCGAGCTTGAAGCGTTAATGCGGCGCGCAAATCCGTTTGCATCCTGGCAAGAGCGTGCTAATTGGACGATTGATATCGCCGAGTGGATACGTCACGAACCCACCGTTTCCTTACTAGAGGAGGGGGCGTGGCGTCGGGTCAAGCAGCAACGTGTCGTTTTTATGCTGGATTGGTTGGATGCGCATCGCGACGTTCGCAGGATTGTGCAGACAACGCTACAAAAAACGTTGCGCGAAGCTGCGGGACCGGAGCTCTTTTGTGCGACTGGTTTGCCCAACGAGCCAGCGTTTTTCAATGAGCTTTCTGAACATGTCATTAAATATATATTGCCGAAGCCACCTGCGGAGGCCGATCTTTCTGTGCTATTTACAGCGATGTTTCCGCATCCTGAAGACGCCGAATGGTTGCTGGAGCTGGATGCAGAAACGGTGGAAAGGATTTGGAAGCTCACCGCGGATGACGGTATCTCGCACATGTATCACCAGCAGATAGATGAGGCGCTCATTTATCTGGTAACAGCAGTTTTGGCAGATGGCATTAGTAAAGCCTTCCGTTATCGCCTTGATCCAAAGATGCCGTTGCAAGCGACCCCGTTCATGGTGCTGCGCCGCGAGCTGGAGCGTTACTTATACCTAAGTCCTACCGACGAAGGTGCCTTGCGCAGCGTACGTATGCTGATCGCCGTCTGCCAGGCGCAAACGGATCGGATTTATGGTCATTTAGATGAATATGGCGTATCTGTCAGTCTGGTGTATCGCGTGGAGAGAATGCGTGCGCATTTGAGCCGAATGACTCGCCTGATCGATTTACGTGCGGCGGTCGCATCTAATCTGGCACTGGATGTATCGAAAACGCTTCAGAATGCACCGAATAGCGAATTCAGCGATGAATCAAGCGAAGAATTTACTGATAGCTGGGGTGAAGATGGCGCGACTGCAATTGGCGGTGTAAGGCATCGAATCATTGCTGGATCTGCCTCAATAACGAGTGTGCGAACGGTCAAGGCGGTTTCAAAGACCGGTACCGGTCAAATTCAGGCACTTTTGGTAGATTTTATATTAGCGCACCATCACAGATCATCAATTCGTGGCTTAGTACGTCGCAGCTTTTCATTACTTGCCCGCAAAATGGTGGAACGTAATGCTGATCATGGCGAACACTACATTGCGCGTGACCGAAAGGAATACCGGGCAATGTTAATGGCTGCATGCCGTGGCGGCGTCTTGACAGCGTTCACTGTGCTAGGCAAATCGCTATTGTCTTCGGCTGGCCTGGCACGGTTTTTCGAAGGTCTATTTGCCTCATTAAATTACGCGGTCAGTTTTCTGGCAATATCCGCCATCGGCGGTGTTTTGGCGACCAAACAACCTGCCGTAACCGCACCGGCGCTGGCAGCAAAGATGAGCCAGCTCGATACAGTCGAAGGTTTGCGGACATTACTTGCGGAAGTTGCGCTGTTGTTACGTTCGCAGGCCGCTGCCGTTTTTGGTAATTTGATAGCAGTAGTGCCGACGATGCTAGTCATTTCGCTGGTCATCACGCTTACTACCCACGCGCCTATGCTGGACGTCGGGCATGCGCAAGCGACGATAGATAGTTTGTCGATCATCGGCCCTACGCCATTATTTGCGGCTTTAACGGGCATCTTGCTGTGGTTATCCAGCCTTGCCTCCGGCTTTGCGGACAATTGGTTTGCTCTGCGTAGACTGCGCGAGGCCTTGACCCATCAACGTCGCCTCATCCGCGTTTTAGGTGCGCCACGGGCGCAGCGATGGGCAGCGTGGCTTGAACATCATATCGCTCAGATCGTCGGTAATATTTCACTTGGACTTCTACTCGGCATGTCGCCTGTGATTGTCCAATTTTTTGGTCTTCCTCTGGACGTCCGTCACGTGACGCTTGCGACCGGCAGCTTGACGGCAGCGGCAAGCAGTCTGGGTTGGACTGTAGTGATGTCGCCACATTTTTGGTTGGCAGTGGTGGGCATAGCGAGCGTCGGAGTGCTCAATGTCGGAGTCTCGTTTGGATGTGCTTTGGTGCTCGCATTGCGTGCCCGAGAAGTGCCGGTACGGATTCGTCGAGTCGTATTTAGAGCTGTATTAAGGCGCTTCAGTGCTTCACCACGCTCTTTTTTGTTTTCCGAGGTAGTGGCTCAGGCGCATCCGGCCCAGGATAGCGAGGAGATTCGGAGCGAAGAGCCGGAAGTCGGTACTGAACCTTATTCTGAAACTGACAGGGAGCATGGAACACAGAGTAAAACACAGAATATCATCGAGGTTGTGTCGGAACCGACCACCCCAACATCGACTACATTAGGCGAAACCAAGCGTTAGGCTGATAAATGCTGTTGCTGGACGTGGACTAGGTGTTAACTTTGAGTTAGACTTAACCGTTTTTTGGTTTCCGATAGCGCAACATTTTGTCCCGCTTGTTTACTTCAGGCGGTAATGACATGAATGGCATCTTATAAACACTAAGTCGCAAGCGCAACGAAGATCGAACCGGTTTCGCTACAACTACTCGGCTATTTACCCACAGCTATTATGAAAAAATTAATTGCATTTCTCGCGCTTGCGGGTATTGCCAACTTCGCCGCAGCTACGGACGTCGTCGGTAACGCTAAGGCAGCTGAAAACAAGGTATCCATGTGTATTGGATGCCACGGTATTCCTGGCTATAAAGCTAGTTTTCCCGAGGTATATCAAGTACCGATGCTTGGCGGTCAATCTGCCAAGTACATTGAAAATGCGCTGGCTGCCTATAAGAAGGGTGATCGCCAACATCCGACGATGCGTGGAATTGCAGCTTCGTTGTCGGATCAGGATATGGCTGATCTTGCCGCTTATTACTCTCAGCAAAAATAAGGAACCCACACTATGAAAAAAATTCTTGTTGGCGTGGTGTTTATCCTTTCCGCGAGTGCTTCTGTCGGTGCACTGGCAAGCGGTAACATCGCCGCTGGTGAAGCCGCAGTCAAAAAATATTCGTGTGCATCTTGTCATGGGGCGAACTTACAAACGCCAATCGATCCAGCTTATCCAAAGTTGGCCGGTCAGCATCAAGACTATCTTCAGCACGCTCTGATTTCTTATCAGCGCGGTGCTGCTGGCCCAAATGGCCGCACAAATGCGATTATGGGTGGGGTTGCTAAGGCGTTGACGCATCAGGACATTCAGGATATTGCTGCTTATATCCATAGCTTGCCAACATCGTTGGTCTTGCGTAAGTAAGATATTGATATAATTTAAAGAACGGTTCAGAAGTTGCTAGTAACTTCTGAACGACAAAAAGCCACCATATTTTGTATGGTGGCTTTTTGTCGTTGTTTTCTTGTTCTAAAAAGCTTTGTGAAATAACGTATGTAAGGCATGGACTAACGAGATGTGTGACCAAATACGGAAGATCGCCAAGCCGTCTAATCGTTTAAGGATGTGTACATAAATATCCCCCCGTTACCTCTCTAACTAATCAAGCGCTAGACCGCGATGTCTCAGAGGTCGAACGCAGTGCATTCATGCTATTAACCCTCTGTATCTGCTACATCTTCTTTTTGACACACTCAATATATTCAGCACCATCTGGCGCCAAGCCGCTCCGCTGCGCGTTCCAGATCATCTGGCCTAGACATTCCATGATGTGATGATAGGCATCATGTTCCGATTGTAGTCTCTGTGTCAGCGCAGTCGATGCTGCACGAATCCCAGGTGGCTGATCGATCGAAATCTGTTCGGCGATTGATAGGTGCATCGCCAAGTGCAGAAATGGATTTGTCTGGCCATTTTCGACTGAATAATCGGCGGCAAGAGCAGCATCGACATCGTTCAAATCATTTGAATATTCTGGATGCTGCATAATCCAATCACGGGCAATAGCCTCAATTGGGGTGAGTATTTCGTTCGCCCGATACTTACGATAGGCTTCACAGAAAAACCGACGGACGTCTTGTTGAGAGGGATTGAACATAGATAATTTTAGCTAATGAGTCTTGCGATACTGAAAGCCGCTGCCGCTGCCAGGCCGCCGACGAGCAATGTTTGCAAGCCGGATTTCAGCGCGCCGGTCCCGGTTACACTACCTTTCAGGTAACCAAACACAAACAACGCCAGCAGTGTGACGATAGTCGATACTGTAAGTGCGCTGTGGGTAGAGTTCATAAATATATAAGGCGCGAGAGGAATCAAACCACCGACCAGATATGAGAGCGCAATTGTTATTGCACTTTTTCTTGCGGCGCCAGGATGCGGCTCCTCCAGTCCGAGTTCAAAGCGCATCATAAAATCCCGCCAGGCCAGTGGCGTGCGTTCGAGCCCGGCCAGCATCGGCTCACATTCTTGTTTGGTGACGCCATACTGCGCCATGATGTCGATCACTTCCCTGCGTTCTCTATGAGGGACGGTCAAAATCTCTTGCTCTTCACGGTCACGCTCAGCGTAATAATGCTGGCGTTCAGTACGTGCTGCAAGATAACCGCCTAATCCCATGGCAATTGATCCAGCGGCTATTTCGGCGACACCGGCGGTAACGATAATATTCATCGCCACCGACGCGCCGCTGATACCCGCTGCAAGTGCAAACGGAACCGTCAGGCCGTCTGCCATTCCAATCACGATGTCGCGGACTGTGTCGCTGGCTTCGAAGTGATGTTCAGTATGAGGGGTCGGCATGGCGCTTTATATACCTTTTTCAGGTAATGGTGTTTTGGTTTTGTAGTCACAAAGATCTGCGATTGTGCAGTTCCAGCACAGAGGCTTGCGTGCGATACACGTATAGCGGCCAAGTAGTATAAGCCAGTGGTGCGCATCTTGCTGAAACTCTACAGGTACCACTTTCATCAATTTATGCTCAACGATATTGACGTCTTTACCGGGCGCAAGTCCGGTTCGGTTCGAGACGCGAAAAATATGCGTATCAACGGCAATGGTCGGTTCCCCGAAAGCGGTGTTTAGCACCACATTGGCTGTCTTACGACCAACGCCAGGTAACGCCTCCAACCCTTCACGTGTATGCGGAACTTCTCCAGCATGGCGTTCAATGAGCAGTCGGCATGTTTCGATCGTATTTTTGGCTTTTGTCCGAAATAATCCAATGGTTTGAATATATGGAATCAGCCCGTCGATACCGAGAGCTAGAATTTTCTCTGGCGTATTTGCAATGGGATACAACATGCGCGTGGCTTTGTTGACGCTTACGTCTGTAGCTTGCGCTGACAGCAACACAGATATGAGTAATTCAAATGGCGAGGTGTATAGAAGTTCGGTGGTCGGGTTTGGCATGACAGCACGCAAGCGGTTAAATATTTCGCGACGCTTCTCTGTATTCATGACAGATCCTCAGCCTGTGGCTTAGGCTGTATCTCAGCTTGTTGTTCTTTTTTTGGTCGAGCGCGTTCAATCGCTGCCTGAATGATCGCTTTTTTGCGTTCTTGTTCGATTTTTTGCTCTGGATTGTTAGTTGCCTCCGCCGCTATAACCCTCAATTTGTCGGCCGCTTTGGCGGCGAGACGGTCGTCGTTTTCTTGCTTTTCACGTTTTAAGCGTGCATCTCTAAAATCGTGACGTTGGCGTGCGTCGGTTGCTTGTTGTTGGGTCCAGGCTTCCCAGCCGGTCTTGTCTTGCGTTACATCGACCATGCTAATACAGTCAACGGGGCAGGGTGCGACACATAAATCACAGCCAGTGCACAGGTCTTCTATGACGGTATGCATCTGTTTTGCTGCTCCTAAAATTGCGTCAACCGGACAAGCTTGAATGCACAGAGTGCAGCCGATGCAAATCGCCTCATCAATGATGGCACGTGGGCGCGGGCGCTCAGCACCATTGACTGGGTTAAGCGGAATTATCGGCGCACGCAATAGTTGCGCGAGGCGGTTCACGCCCTCTTGTCCGCCCGGTGGGCATTGATTATAGAGGGCGCTGCCTTCCGCTATCGCTTCGGCGTACGGGCGACAACCTGAAAATCCACACTTAGTGCATTGCGTCTGAGGCAGTAGCGACTCAATATGGTCGGCAAGGTCGGCGGTAGAGGGGGTAGTTTGGTTAATAGTTTGATTAAACACAGCAGATGATAACAACATAAAAGGTTTATTATCCGCGTAAATCAGCGGCGGGCTAAATAGAAAAAGCCACTCTATTTTAATGAGTGGCTTTTTAAACGGTAGAACGGCTCAGATCGACATCATTATCATTATCATTAAGCGTTGGCCTTGATGAATTCTGTGATCTTAGGGGCAATCATTTCACGCCAGCGACGGCCCGAAAATATCCCGTAATGTCCGCATTTCTCTGCGGTGAAATGCTGTTTCATTGCAGTCGGAAGAGATGCGCATAAATCATGCGCAACTTTGGTTTGCCCTGGTCCTGAAATATCATCAAGTTCACCTTCAATGGTGAACAAGGCAACGGTCTTGATATCTTGCGGCTTGACGAGTTTTCCGTCAATTTTCCAAGTCCCGAGCGGAAGACTGAAGTCCTGAAACACCGTTTTAATGGTATCTAAATAATAGTCGACAGGCATATCCAGTACCGCATTGTACTCGTCATAAAACTTGCGATGATTTTCTGCGGACTCGTTATCACCTTGGCGCAGGTGCATATAGAAGTCCCAATGACTTTGTGCGTGGCGATTCGGATTCATTGCCACAAAACCAGCGTGTTGCAGAAAACCAGGATAGACCTTGCGGCCTGCGCCTGGATAATTCGAGGGTACAGTATAGATTACGGTATTTTCGAACCAGCTAAACGGCTTTTCAGTTGCCAGATCATTGACTTCGGTTGGGGAAATCCGTGCATCGATCGGGCCACCCATCATCGTCATGGTTTTCGGAAGTTTTGGATCTTTTTCGCTCGCCATCAAGGAGATCGCAGCGAGTACCGGAACGGTCGGCTGACATACTGAAATCACGTGCAGATCAGGACCTAATAACCGTATAAAGTCCTGAATATAAAACACGTAATCATGTAAATGGAAAGCACCTTCGGATTCGGGCACCATGCGTGCATCTGTCCAGTCAGTGATGTAGACATCATGATCAGCCAATAAAACATTCACCGTATCGCGCAGTAGAGTGGAGTGATGTCCTGACAACGGGGCGGCTAGCAGTACAGTCGGCTGCTTAAGTGCTGCCAACTCTTTTTTGTTTAAATCTTTCTTAAAATGCAATAACCGACAAAAAGGTTTTGTCAGCTCAACCTCTTCAATAATGGCAACTTCCTTGCCATTAATTAAAGTGGAGACAATATCAAAATTTGGCTTTTCATAATCTTTCCCCAGTCGATACATCAGTTCGTAGCCAGCAGCGATGCGCTGCGCAAATGGTGAATGGGCAAGCGGTGACACCGGATTGGTAAAAAGCTTTGCACTCGTTTCGGCGAATTGCACCAGAGGCGTTAATAGAGAACGACTAAATTCGTGCATGTGATAGAGCATACAAACCTCTTAGGTAACTCTTTGGCGGATAAGTGGGGATTACTGTGCCGCAACGCCGCAAGTAGATTGTTTTAATTATTGTGTCGCTTAATGGTACAGGTTGGCAAAGGTAAAATTACCTAAAGGCAATGTATTTCTTTACTCTCAGCATTATATAGCGTATCGCAGCATTCATCCGTTAGGTACTGCTCCTTATTTGACGAATATCTTGATCGTTATGAAGAATTGTGCAAATTTGATATGTGAATTTGGCTTAATACTTACCCTTGTTCATGCCGTTTGCGAATGACACTCTTTCAAACACTCTTTCAAATTGTCCCTTATATAAGTGCATCGAAGGTCATTTTTACAAGAAATAAAATATTGAGCTGATCTGAAATTTTTTGATAGCTATAAAGTGAATTCGGGGGACTGATGCTAGAAACCCACGATAAACAAAGAGTTCGTCTTACGCCATTTATCTATTTCTCTACAAATGAGACTTTAGTTCTTGTCCTAACGACAGATCAAAGTAGCAATGATATTTTTGAGAGGCTAACTTAAACCAGCAATGAAGTAATCGTTATCAGCGTTGTTGTGTGGGCGCGCAGGGAGGATAAATGCTTTCTTTGTTCGCATGAAACGAAACCACTAATGCCAGATGGTTGCACGTGACGTTTATCCTCTGAATCAGTGATTAATTCTCCTTGTGCATTAGCGAACAAGTATGTCATTCGCAGCCTCGAAGTTATTCATTTTTTTCATTAAATTCATTAAGGGATGCGCATGGTGCGTACCAGCTTTACCCCATCAACCTCAGCCGCCTCTGCGAGTTTCGCGGCCCGCGGATCGGAGCCATCTTCAAAATCCCAATCGACATTTATCAACGCCGTCATAAACTGTAGCGGCATTGAAGTGCCACTTCGCAACGGGAAGTCATCTCTTAACGCCAAGTTCCCGCGGGCAACGCGCCGACAACGCATTCAAAGTGAGCTAGAGAATAAAATAATAAATGACAAAAAAGAACAGACAGACATGAAGAAACTTCGAGAGGGGTTCGAATACGTACAATTTGGCACGAACCCTAGCGAAGCTTCCTGTTGTGATTCAGGCTCAGAAGGAGCGCCCATAAAAACAGGATTAGCCCTAGCAGCTATGCTAATCACTAATGCATGTAAACCAGAACAATTATTGTCAGCTTTCTGCAATCAGACAGGAACACGTTTTACGGCCTTGCCAGATACGAAGGAGGGCCTGCCTCTGACGGCCCCTGACACATGTCCGATCAATAGTACGACTCAGGCAACGCCGTCAAACATTCCTACATTAAGCGATATCGGCAATAGCATTTTATCGTTTGGACAATCCATCTATAACAGCTTACCGGCTTTACCAAGGTCGCGGATGTTGGTAGAGGCGCATACTGGCGGTAGGCAAGTGAGGGCATTTTGGGGGCGAGAGTACCCTCATTGGGGCGCGGGTGGTAACCAGAAAGTCGTAACCAATAATACTGCCGAGAAGCTCCGCCCCAACGTATTTTCTGCGTTTCCCTCGTCATTAGATGCGGATGCGATTATGGGTGGGTTAAATGCCTTTCAACGTTGGCCCGCAAATATTAATCAGGATGAGAGATTGAAGGGCATCGCACTTACGCGCCTGAGTGACAATATCGCAAATATTTATCAGCTCCTTGATGTGTTCAAGCCATTAATATTACGCAACTGGGGAAGTGACCCAACTATCAGTCAATATGAGTATTCGGTCTTAAAATATGCTGTGCAGTCCCAGTCTTACGGAACTAACAGCACGGGTGTTTCGATTAACCCCGCAGAACCCCAACTGGCCTGGCCGCAAGCAGAATTACGCCACGAGATCGCGCAGCTTTTCTTTATGGCTTTAACGGAGATAAACAGGCTATCCGGTACTCAGGCTTTATCAAGTTACATAAATTCCAAGGCTAAGTTGGAATTGGCAACTAATCCGACATTGGATAAATTGTCCAAATTTTCGGATCGTATAAAAGCCGAGATTATTCATCAGCTAAAGATACAAGTGCCAAACTTTTTGCCGAATGATCGTAGTAAGTTGAACTTGCTCGCAAAGTGGTTTGTTGATGCTACATTAATCGGTGTTGATCCTTTGTTCCACCCACAGCTCGATCTTGATCACCCCGATTTTCGTTACGCTTCTTACCTTAGCCCTGATGGCACATTAATGAGTATTGGGGCAGGGTTTATGAATCAATTTCCAGCGAAGGCGGGAGGCCGAATGACTCCCGAAGTTTTACGTGAGGCAGGTCTGCATAGTTTAATTGATCTTGATCCTTTAGCATGGTCTTCCTCTACAGGGACCGCCCTCATACGCTTCGACGATTCGCGTGCAAATGACATTGCAGGTGAACGTTTGGGGAGCGCAGCGGACCGTATGAAATCTGGACTAGCCTTTCTGATTGCGCCTGAAATTCCAAAGATCAGGTTGATGCAAAAAGTTAAGCTTAGCGAGGAGGAGTTTTTGATCTGTGTCAATGATCGGTTTAACGATGACGCGGTTCACAATCAGCAATCCAAGGATGCGTTAGGTCGACTAGAGCAAAGTAAATTTGATTTATACAATTACGGCCTTGAGCATTTGCCACTAAGCCATCAGAAAAATTTAATCAGGGCGGCCCATTTTGGTGCATTGGAAATATTTGTGCCAAGAGTGATTTTATACGAGGGAAAACATGGCGATATTGCCCATAAAGCTACGTTCAAAGCGACGTCGGGGCTCATTGCAAGTGTGGGAAATTCGGGCAGCGGTGCGCCTCCCGAGTACTATTTGTTTTCTGAGGAGGGCTACTGGGGTTCACCCGTTGTTTCTGTCATCACTTCCTACGTAAAGGAGTCGGGCGGGGTTGCGGCGTATGTCAACAAACATCATGCGAGCTTCACTAGCGGCGTTCGATTTAAGCCATCCAATCAAACCTCTTTCGAAACAGCATCCTTTTCTACCTATGCAACAAATCTAAAAGAAATTGCCCTTGTCGTAAGTCAGGTACAGAGTTTTCCCTCAGCTATACATCAACGATTTACCGATGCGTCGTCGACGCAACGAATGCATATAACGTTGGCCCAAAAAATATTCAGCTCCAGTATTTATACACTTGGAAAATTTATTATAGGTATGGTTCCGTATGGTAATTGCGTGATCGCCGTCCTTGATACTGCAGAAATGGTTGCGTTGCCAGCCGAAACCGATAAAGGTAAAGTTGAGCAAGCTACGGTGATAGCAACAGATGCCCTATTTTGTTTCACTGGATTGGTCAACGAAGTAAAGGAAGCAAAAGTCGTGATGAACTCTGCTCGAGCTGTTTTTCGTTCCAGATCTCCCAATGAATTTGCTGAAACGAAGATTAAAGAGCATTTGGCAGGGCCATCGCTCAACAAGGATGAGAAGGTGGGATTGACGAATGGCGGCCTTAGATTTGACACTGTGAAACATCTTGCCAATAACCCGGCAGATTTACACTTTAGAACTGGTATCTCCCACTTTATCGAATTCGCACCAAGCGCGATCAGCCCCACCCCAAACAAAATATCGTTTAAGAAAGACAACCTAAACGTACCGAACAATTTAGTTCCTAAAGGACTTTTCCAAAAGTCTGAGGGAGGACCGATATGTTTGGTGTTGGCCTTAGATAATACTGAAAAAAGAGTCGGTTATCTCTGGAATGAATCGGAAAAACAATTGGAATTGCAGACCGATCAATGGTTCGATGCATATAGTGAATTGACCGATGAAGATATTCAAATCGTAGACCTATTCACGAAAAATGCTCCGACTCACATAACTTCAACCCGAATATCGGATATGTTGTACAACAATAAATGTCTCAATGCAGTGCGTAAATTTTACTATCAGAGTTATTTCGCACATCCGCCGGAAAATATCAATCACGGTGTCTATACCGTTGGAGATCGACAGTACCTTAAGCTTGATGAAGAATTTTATTTACTGGAGGAGCAATCTAAGCCTAGTTTGGAGCGTCGTATTATTGGCGAGCAAATGCCGGAAGATTTAAGTCTTGACGTCCAGTATGACGGAAAAAAATGGAGGGTAATAAAAAATTATTTGATTACTCCTGCGACCAAACTGACTAACACTGTCGCAACGTTTGAGGAGGCGATAAAACATGGATTTAATTTGCCAGAAGGTTGGTCGACGTCTGCGATGTTCTTTGACAACTCCAACCCCGATCAATTTGTTTTAAGCCTCAGGGACAGCGAAGGCAACACCAAATATCGTCTCGGCCCGAATCGAAAAGGTGCTTTGGATGAACTAGAAATTACAGCGTTTGAAAAAAATAGATGCAGGATTAAACGAGCGCCACCGTTTGGTTCTCAAGCAGCTTGTGGTTCTCAGGGGGCTTACTTTGCCTCACTTCCAGCGGAAGCCGCGCGTAAAGAGGCAATAAATCAGCTCGTTGAGCTGGATGTTGAAACGCGTCCCTATTACGAACGTCCGTTGCTTCAACTTGAAATAGTTCGAGACGTCGAAAAAATTCAAAATGCATTCCAAAATAATCCCGAACTTTCACAGCATTTCTTGCTTTTAACCGATAATATTGTCAACAAGCCA
Source organism: Glaciimonas sp. Gout2 (assembly GCF_035018905.1). Classification (NCBI taxonomy): domain Bacteria; kingdom Pseudomonadati; phylum Pseudomonadota; class Betaproteobacteria; order Burkholderiales; family Oxalobacteraceae; genus Glaciimonas; species Glaciimonas sp. Gout2. Next base: position 12,275 of record NZ_JASJXA010000068.1, read on the forward strand.
AAATTGACTTTAGCTGCTGCAATGGAAGAGGTTGGTCAATTAAAGTGGGCGGATCGAGAGTTGCCCGCAGATAGGTTGATGGACTTGACGGACTTTTGGGAAGAAATGAAATCGCAATTAGCGAGCGAATCTTCTAACGATTTTGGAAGGCAGCGTGAGGCTTTGGGTGAGACCTGCGAGTTAAATTTGCGACTCGTCGAAAGCCAACGACAATATGATGAATTAGGGAATGTTTACATCAAC
>NZ_JASJXA010000069.1:0-12450 GCF_035018905.1 Glaciimonas sp. Gout2
TTCCAGGATGAGCCGAGTGCTTGCGCGGCATCTTCTACTACGCGCAGATTATATTTTTTAGCAATCGCATACAGGCGATCCATGTCGATTGGCAAGCCAGCCAAATAAACAGGAATAATTGCCTTGGTGCGAGGTGTAATGACGGCTTCCAGCTTGTCCAGATCGATATTATGGGTAAGTGGATCGATATCAGCAAATACCGGTGTTGCACCAGTTTCAATAATGACATTGGCGGTGGCAACCCAAGAAATCGGTGTTGTAATGACCTCGTCTCCGGGGCCAATGCCAGCGATCCGTAATGCAATTTCCATCGTGCAGGTACCGGAGTTGAAGGTCCGCACCGGACGACCACCAAAATAGGTAGATAACTGACTTTCAAAAGCCTGTACTTTAGGCCCGCTTGTGATCCAGCCAGAACGCAACACATCGCTCACTGCGGCGATGGTGTCTTCGTCGATGGTTGGCTTGGAGAATGGGAGAAATGGTTGTTGGCTCATAGCGATGTGGATCACAATATTTTAAGTAAATAAATTCCAATTGATGGAAATAAATTCAAATGTTAAAAATAGCGGGTTAAGTATAACGCGACTATAGCTCGGACTTGGCTGGAGAAAGCTTCGGCGAGTTCTGCACTCCAAAGCCTGCTACCGCCTATATTTAACTGCGCGTGAGTAACACAACACCGACAATAATGACGCCAATCCCCATTATTCGTTGCGCCGAAATGACTTCACCCAAAAAGTACCACGCGCCAATCGCGCTGACGATGTAACCCAACGAAAGCATTGGGTAAGCGATGGTTACGTCGACGCGGGAAAGTCCGATGATCCAGACACAAACTGAAATAACATAGCAGGTCAAACCACCGAGGATCGGCAATTGCGTGATCAGTTTAATGCCGGTTGGAAACCAGTTTTCGCTCGTCAAGTGAATGGCGCCGACTGCATTGGTTCCTGCTTTAAGGAGTAATTGTGCCAATGCATTGAGCAATACACCAGTCAAAATAAAGCCGAAGGTCGTAATATTCATGGGCCCTATTCCTTTTGGGACGAAATTGATGTGGGTGATGTGGCATCGGCATCTGGCATGGACGACGATGGTTCAGGCGAAGCCGGATTTCCTCCCATTTTAGGAACATTAGCTGGATTCGATTTTTCACCAGGTTTAAGCATTGCATTAGTTACTACTACACGCCTTGGATCTTGCGCAATGACACGCATTGGGATGCCACTTTTTTGCAACTCTACATAATTTTCGGGGCGCATGATCGCAACATCTTTCTTGCCAGCCGCGTGGTCTGCAGTCCACTTCACCGCAAACGCATCGACTGTCGGAATCCATAATTGCGGCTCTTGCGTGAGACCGAACTCGAGTTCATCCATATGCTGCACCATAATCATGGTGCGACGTAGATAAAATGGCAATGACTGCTCATATTTCCCTACAACATAAATGGGGGTTTCTGGCGTCAACTCGGCCTCAATCGCAGGAACCATGTCGATACCAGCTGAGTAACGACCTTGCGGATCATGTCCGTACATTAGGAGCTGTCCACCCACAAAACCGCTGGCAGCCAAAGCCACAATTGCCCATTCTTTTTGACGACGTGAAAGGAGCAAGGCGGCGACAGCGCCAATGCAAGCAATGACCGATGCCGCAAATACCCATGGAACATGAGCCGCCATGAGTGGTGCGGAGAATGCATCTTTTGCCAGAGAAGGTATTTTCCAGGCGAGCGCTACACCGACCAAGCCAGGAATAAGTAAGACTAATGCCGAGGCATTGATTGCCTTGTTTGAGGCTCTATCCAGATGGCAAGCAATGAGTAAAGCTAACGACGGAAAAATCGGCAAGATGTAGGACGGCAGCTTCGAGTCAGAAATACTGAAAAAGACGAAAATGAACAGTGTCCAAATTAATAACATCTTTTTCGGCTGGAAGCCGGATGCTGCGTTGCGTTCGTGTGCACCGTTCCATAAACTCTGGAAAAGGACGCCTAACCATGGAATAATGCCCAACAGCAAAATTGGCACAAAGTAATAGGGTGGTCCATAACGATGATGAATCTTGCTGGTGAACCGCTGGAACTGCTCATGGATGAAGAAAAATTGCGGAAACTCGGGATTTTTGAGCGTAATTAGAACAAACCAAGGGGTGGCGATCACAAAAAACAGGATCAGTCCTTTTAACAGATGCAAGCGTTTCCAGATCGCCCAATCGCGTGAAAACACGGTGTAGAGCACAAGAACAGCACCAGGTATAAGTATGCCAATAAGTCCCTTCGACAGCACAGACAAGGCCATGCCCGCCCAACACACCAGCATCCAGTTGCGTTGTTGTGCAGCAGTGGCGTCAGTACGCTGTGCCAACAGTAAGCCAGACAGCGAAAGTGTCATCATCGCAGCGAGGCCCATATCAAGCGTATTGATATGACCCAACCCAGCCCACAGAAAGCTGGAGCCAAGCACCAAGGCGGCAAAAAATCCAATCCGTTCCGAAAATACTTTACGGCCGGTGTATGCCACCAGCACAACTCCTAGCAAACCACATAAACCAGTCCACAAACGTGCCTGCCATTCACCCAGGCCAAACACTTGAAAGGTCAATGCGTTCATCCAGGTTTGTAGAGGTGGCTTTTCAAAATACTTGATACCATTTAATCGCAATGTGATCCAGTCGCCCGTGGCCACCATCTCGCGCGCCATTTCAGCGTAGCGACCTTCATCGCTCGGGACTAACGTCCTTGCACCTAACATGTAGCACCAAATGATGCAAAACAGGAGAAACAACACCCATACGAAGGTTTTGGATTTATGCAGTTCACGCATCTTTGGCGAGTTCCTTGGTTGGTGGTGTCGGAACGACTAGTTCGAAAATTAATGCTAAGGCGACCTTGCGGCCCTCAGCCATCAAAATGTTGTATGTTCGGCATGCCGCCTGATTATCCATACACTCCACGCCGATACGACGTGCAGTCAGTACGGTGGTCAATTTGGGATGGATGAAGCGCTGCCGTTTGCCTGTACCTAGTATTACCACGTCGGGATTGGTACTGCCGATATGTGCGAAGTGTTCGGGGTCTAGTCGATCAAAGCTCCGAACAGGCCAGGCGACTGGCGGTAATTCAGGCAAAACGAGAAGGCTGTAATTAAAACGCACCATGTTGATGTCGACACCGTCGTCATCGTAAGCGGTTACGGTTTGATATTGTTGTGTAGTAGTGTGATGAAGCTTCATAGTCTGATTCTCCGCGTGATTGACTGCTATTAGACCGTCTACAGTCCGCCAATTCCCGTAAAAAGGAAAATAAAGTGCTGCATTGTAGCGTTTTCCATGGGGAACGACGTGGTATTACATGATAATTTGATTGATAAAGCGCTTCGCTTTCGGCAAAATGGTTAGTTCTGGCCTATTTTTTACGTCAGTGAGATGCGCTAGTACCCTGGATAGTTAATGTAATTCCTAAATGTAGCCATTTAGTGCAACCATTAACGCAGCAACCCAGTGACACGCATTAGCGGATGTGATTGTCATCAACTAACAAGGAATGCGCTGTGCGGACGATTAAAAAATCAAAAAAACTGGACGACGTTTGCTACGATATCCGTGGGCCTGTGCTGGAAAAAGCACGGCAAATGGAAGAAGAAGGCCACAAAATTATTAAGTTAAACATTGGCAATCTGGCCGTGTTTGGCTTTGAACCGCCTGATGAAATCGTTCAGGATATGATCCGCAACATGGGTAATGCCGCCGGTTATACGGATTCTAAGGGTATGTTTGCGCCACGTAAATCGGTGATGCATTACACCCAACAAAAGAAAATCCAGGGCGTCACGATTGAGGATATCTATCTTGGCAACGGTGCTTCGGAACTGATTGTGATGAGTATGAATGCGCTACTCAATACCGGCGACGAAGTGTTGGTACCATCGCCCGACTATCCGTTATGGACTGCTGCAGTGAGTCTGTCGGGGGGGATTCCACGCCATTATATTTGCGATGAAAAAGCGGATTGGTTCCCTGATATTGCTGATATAAGAAGTAAAATCAACGCCAACACGCGTGCGATTGTTGTCATCAATCCGAATAATCCTACCGGTGCTTTGTATCCGGATACGTTGCTGCAAGAAATAGTTGATCTGGCGCGTGAGCATCAGCTGATCATCTTTGCAGATGAAATATACGACAAAGTGTTATACGACGGGCACACCCACACCTCGCTTGCGTCGCTTGCCGATGATGTGCTGTTTATTACCTTTAACGGCTTATCAAAAAATTACCGTTCATGCGGATATCGGGCTGGCTGGATGGTTGTGTCGGGCGAAAAAAGACATGCAAAAAGTTACATCGAAGGCTTGAACATGCTGGCGTCAATGCGTTTGTGCGCCAACGCACCAGGTCAATATGCGATTCAAACCGCGTTAGGTGGTTACCAGAGTATCAATGACCTGGTGAGTCCCACCGGTCGTCTGACCCGTCAGCGTGATATGGCGTATAAGTTGCTGACTGATATTCCTGGGGTGACATGCGTTAAGCCAAAAGCGGCGCTGTATATGTTTCCGCGCCTCGATCCACATATGTACCCGATTGCTGATGATCAGGATTTTGCTTATCAGTTGCTGGCCGAGGAACGGGTCTTAGTCGTGCAGGGAACTGGCTTTAATTGCCCGACGCAAGATCATTTTCGCGTGGTATTTTTGCCAAATACGGACGATTTGGCAGTGTCGGTTGGGCGAATTGCGCACTTTCTCGAAGGGTATCGCAAGCGGCACGGTACTGCGTAAAGTGCTCTCAATAAGAAGTACATCAAACATCGAATACAGCTAACACCTTAAATTTATTAATCGATGAACTTCATGTTGTTGTTCATCCCGTCGAATTGGCCTAAGTGCCATTTCGCTAGTAGCATTTTTTACAGATAGTAGAGACTATGAAATCCATCAAAGTAGGTTTGCTTGGCATCGGCACGGTCGGGTCCGGTACGTTCAATGTATTGAAACGCAATCAGCAGGAAATCGCAGCACGCGCTGGTCGCGGTATTGAAATTACGATGGTGGCCGATCTCAATACTGAGCGCGCAAAACAATTGACCAATGGCGAAGTGGAAGTGGTGAACGACGCCAGCCTTGTCATCAATAACCCAGATATTGACATCGTCATTGAGCTGATCGGCGGCTACGGCATCGCGAAAGATCTGGTCCTGAAAGCGATTGCGAATGGCAAACATGTAGTAACAGCAAACAAAGCGTTAATTGCGATTCATGGAAACGAAATTTTCAAAGCAGCACAGGAAAAAGGCGTCATCGTGGCATTTGAGGCCGCTGTTGCTGGCGGCATTCCTATCATAAAAGCGTTACGCGAAGGTCTGACGGCTAATCGCATCGAATGGATCGCTGGGATCATCAACGGTACTACGAACTTCATTTTGTCCGAAATGCGGGATAAAGGGCTTGATTTCGAAGTTGTCCTGAAGGAAGCGCAACGCTTGGGCTACGCCGAAGCGGATCCGACTTTTGATATTGAAGGCGTAGACGCGGCGCATAAGCTAACGATCATGGCGGCAATTGCGTTTGGTATTCCTGTGCAATTTAATAAGGCCCATGTTGAAGGCATAACAAAGTTGCAGGCGACGGATATTCGCTACGCTGAACAACTTGGTTACCGTATTAAGTTACTCGGTATTACCAAACGGACGGCGGCAGGTATTGAGTTGCGCGTGCATCCAACTTTGGTACCGGCAAGTCGTTTGATTGCAAACGTCGAGGGTGCGATGAATGCGGTGCTGGTCCGTGGCGATGCGGTTGGTGAAACGCTCTATTACGGCAAGGGTGCCGGTTCCGAGCCTACCGCTTCAGCAGTCATTGCCGATTTGGTCGATATCACCCGATTAGCGACAGCTGACCCTGAGCATCGGGTACCACATCTGGCCTTCCAGCCAGACGCGATGACTGATATTGAGATTTTGCCGATGGCCGAAATCACCACTAGTTACTATTTGCGCATGCGTGTTACGGACCAACCGGGCGTCATTGCCGATGTGACGCGCATCCTTGCCGATTCGTTGATTTCTATCAGCGCGATGTTACAAAAAGAGCCAGCCGAAGGGGAAACCTGTACCGATATCATTATGCTGACACATCAAACGCAAGAGAAAAACGTAGAAGCGGCTATTGCCAAAATCGAAGCACTGGAGACAGTCGTTGGTACGGTCACCAAGATTCGCCTGGAAGAGTTGACTTAAGCAGAGTGTTATTTAAAGATGCCCTTCAATATAGCGCTTGATTAATTTTTTGCGCAGAAAATACGACATTACCAAGGTCAGCAAAGGTTGTATTGCTGTTTAGTGAATGCAAATAATAAACGCCACTCAGCCGGATATTTTTTTGCTTAATTGAAAAGCATTGCATAGGGTGCTGGCCTTTTTCGTTATTTGAATTAACGAACACGCAATCAGTATTTTGCTCACTTGGTCGTAATGTCGGATGTTGAATAACGAGGCAAGTAGAACTTTTATAGCGCCTAACGTTGTGGCGCAGCATGATTGGGATCGTACCGTATGCATAAATTATTGATCGTTTTAGTATGTCTTTTACCGCTGACTGCCTTTGCTGAAGCGCAAGACCCTTGTCTCACTCAGCGCAATACCATTGAGATAAATGCATGTGGACAGAAGCAGTTTGAGCAAAGCGATCGCTCCCTCAACCAAGTTTATCAATCGTTGTTAAAAAAATTCTCAGACAAAGATACGCCTGATAGTCAGAATTCAGTCATTAAGCAGTATCTGGTTAATGCGCAACGTGCCTGGGTAACATTCAGGGAAAATGATTGCAAGGCAATTTATACCTACAACGAAGGCGGAACAATCCGAACCATTGCTTACTTGGGTTGCATGACCCAACATGCGGCTCAGCGAACTAAAGATTTAAAGGAATTTAGCTCAAGCGACCAGTGATCTGGTCCGGTGCTTATGTGTCGGCGATGTAGTTGGTAGCCCTAAAAAATAACGCATATAAAAAGCGACCGGCGTGAGCGGGCCGCTGTTTGCATTTTTTGAGTCACACGACGTTAAGCATGTTTTATTCCAAATTCTGTACTTGTTCCCGCATTTGGTCGATTAATAGTTTAAGTTCCATTGACGCGTCGGCGAGTTCTTTGATCGCCGCTTTTGAACCAACCGTGTTAGCCTCGCGATTCAGTTCTTGCATCATAAAATCAAGCCGTTTCCCGACAGGACCGCCTTTTTTCAAAATGTGGCGGGTTTCAGTTAAATGCGCACCTAGTCGAGACAGTTCTTCTGCAATATCAATCCGAATCCCATATAGTGTTACTTCCTGTCTAATCCTATCCATTGCTTCATCACGCGACAGCCCAGACGCTGGGCCGGCTGCGGTAGAATCCGGCTGAGCCAAACCTAAGGCTTCTTGCATACGGGCAATGGCCTTTTGCTGAAATTGGGCGATCACTTGTGGCACCAATGGAGTGATTCTTTGGACAATGATTTCCATCGCATCAATACGTGCAATGATGGTCGCAGTCAGTGCAGAACCTTCGCGCACGCGTGACTCAGCAAAGGCGTCGAGCGTCGTCGCCATCGTAGTCTGAACGTCTGCTTGAAGCATATCCTGACTAATGACAGTCTCTTCGATCACGCCAGGCCAGCGCAATAATTCACCAACTGATAGCGGGCTCGCCTCACCAAACTGTTTCTGCACGGTATTTTGTAGTTCGGCTAACGCTGCCAAGAGCATCGTATTTAACGTTTGGCTGCTGTCATTACCTGCTTTGCGTCCAAAACTTAGTCGGCACTCGACTTTGCCACGACTGATGCGCGCCATAATTGCCTCACGCAACGCAGGTTCCAACGCCCTCAGATCGTCATTAATTCGGAATTGCAAATCTAAAAAACGTGAATTCACGCTTTTCAGCTCTATAGTAATGGTGCCGGCAGCGCTTTGATAGGTATTGACGGCATAGCCGGTCATGCTGGAAATAGTCAAAATAAAGTCCTCTTTGATTCTTGTTTACAAATTTATGAATTATCAAGACAATCTCAGTCACGCAGCAGATTATGGGATCAAAATCACCGACAACTGATAGGACTACGATCGTATGGCAGCACAAAACAATGCTCCACTGCCTGATGGGCTTAAGCTCGCTGGATATCGCATTGTAAAGAAGATTGCTTCGGGCGGGTTCAGTATTGTCTACCTGGCCTATGACGATGAAGGCAATGCCGTCGCTATAAAGGAATATTTGCCGAGTTCGCTGGCATTACGTCAATGGGGGGAGTTGTCACCGGCGATTCCTCCCGAAAATTTGCCTATTTTTCGCATCGGCCTTAAATGTTTTTTTGAAGAAGGGCGCTCGCTCGCCCATATTTCCCATCCGAACGTTGTTAGTGTACTGAATTTCTTTCGCGCTAATGACACAGTCTATATGGTCATGGCATATGAGTCAGGACGCTCGCTACAAGAGCATATTTTGCGACGTCGGGACAAGGGTGAAAAACCGCTGGTTTCTGAAAGATTTATACGTAAGATGTTTCATCAAGTCATGAATGGGTTGCGCGAAGTTCATACGCACAAGCTGTTACATCTGGATATCAAACCGGCGAATATTTATTTACGCGCTGACGGGACGCCGATTTTGCTGGATTTTGGTGCCGCCCGACAAACGTTGCGCACTGATTCTCCCAAACTATATCCTATGTACACGCCTGGTTTTGCACCTGCAGAGTTGTATGAAAAAAATGGTGAGTTAGGGCCGTGGACCGATATTTATAGTATTGGCGCCTCTATATTTGCGTGTATGACAGGTGCGCCACCGCAACCGGTCGATCAGCGCAAGCTTAATGACAAAATGCAGGAGCATTTTCGTAAGTTGGAAGGGTTCTATACCCCTGAATTAATTCAGGTAGTCCGTTGGAGCCTGATGATTGATCCTTTAGAGCGCCCCCAAAGTGTATTTGCATTGCAGCGAGCGTTAATGACACCTGTACATAAAGAAGAATTGCGAATTATGGATAAAGTGTCGCGCAAGGTACGGAGCTTGTTTTTTTCACACTTACAGTTTCGTCGCCGATTGCCAATTCCTGCGGAAACCATTCAGGAAAATACCCGATGTTAGTGCTCTTAAGTGATAATTTATCTCAAGCCCATCGCAACGCGATCCGTATTGTAGGCAAAAGCAGCGATGGTGTGGGAAAGCACGTGTAACATTGAAAACCAATCGACCTCAAGCGTTATTCACACCTTGCCAATGAAGGCCTTCACGGCGACAATTCAAGCCTCTCGACATACCGCCTGTTAAATAGGTGAAACGTTTAAAGATGAGGAAAGCGAAAAAGCGATAGAAGAAATTCGGTACGTTATAGAAAAATCAACGACCGCGACGACTCCTTTCATGGCATCACCGATTATTAAGGAATAACAATGCTGTCTGCTTCACATAAATTCACCCGTCCAAGTGGCCGTTCCGCCGACGCTTTGCGTCCTGTGCGCCTGACCCGCAATTACACCAAGCATGCCGAAGGCTCAGTATTGATTGAGTTTGGCGACACCAAAGTCATTTGTACCGCAAGCCTTTCGGACAAAGTCCCCGGTTTCCTAAAAGGCAAAGGGCAAGGCTGGCTGACAGCAGAGTACGGCATGCTGCCACGCTCCACCAACACGCGTATGGATCGTGAAGCCGCGCGTGGTAAGCAATCTGGCCGAACGCAAGAAATACAACGATTAATAGGGCGCTCCTTGCGCGCGGCCTTTGATCTGGAAGCCTTTGGCGAGCGAACGTTGCATCTTGATTGCGATGTCATCCAGGCCGATGGCGGTACCCGCACGGCGGCTATTACCGGCGCGATGGTTGCTGCTTACGACGCATTTTCTACGCTAGTCGATAGCAAGGCGATCACCGCTATACCGCTGAAGCATTTTGTGGCTGCGATTTCAGTTGGTGTCGTTCAGGGTTCGCCTGTACTGGATTTGGATTATCTTGAAGATTCCGGCTGCGATACGGACATGAATGTGGTGATGACCGATGCCGGCCATTTTATTGAAGTGCAGGGCACTGCAGAAGGTGTGGCATTTGATCGTTCGACGCTAAATAGTTTGCTGGATCTGGCACAAACCGGTATCGGTCAATTGATAGCGATGCAGCGTGAAGTACTGGGCTTATCAGCATAGTCCGTTGATCGGCAGGCATCAAAGCAGTATCGAAGCGCGTGACACAAGGCCAGGTAAATAAAATCGCCCCCCTTTTTGCCTGCCGTTTAACGCGGTTTTGGTCGCTGCTTGTTACAAATGCTGCGCCCTGTCTATAGCCATGATTCTGCCTGTTTACCCTCCTTCTACCAGCGATGCTAGAGTATTGTCTTTATACGTTTTGTTTTGAGTTACCTATCTATGTTACGCACTCTGGTTTTAGCATCAAATAACGCTGGCAAATTAAAAGAATTTGGTCAATTGCTCTCCCGCGTTGGATTCGACGTGCATCCACAGGGCGAATTTAACGTTCCTGAAGCGGATGAACCATACCTGACATTTGTTGAAAATGCATTGACTAAAGCACGTCATGCCGCCCGACTGACGGGGCAGCCCGCTTTGGCTGACGATTCCGGCGTATGCGTTAATGCGCTGCAAGGTGCACCCGGCGTATTGTCAGCGCGCTATGCTGGCGAACCCAAATCCGATGCGGAAAACAATCGCAAACTAGTAACAGATCTTGTCCAGCATCAAGACAAATCGGCTTATTATTATTGTGTGCTGGTATTTGTGCGTCACGCTAACGATCCACAGCCAGTCATTGCAGATGGCAGCTGGCACGGAGAAATCATCGCGGAACCACGCGGCGATGGTGGATTTGGTTACGATGCGCATTTTCTGTTGCCTGATTTAGGAAAAACTGCCGCTGAGCTGACTTCGAGTGAAAAAAATGCTCTGTCACATCGCGGTCAGGCGTTACGCGCACTAGTTGAAAAATTGCGATGATTCCTATTAAGCTTATTGGCAGCACGCCAACCAAAACAAAAGTGGCCTCGGCAGAAAGTTCGGTTGAAACTTTGGACGGCGCAGCGCAAGCAGCGCTCGCTTATTTAAAGCCAGGACATTTACATCTGAGCGCATTACCGCCGCTATCACTATATGTACATTTTCCGTGGTGTGTCAAAAAGTGCCCGTATTGCGACTTCAATTCGCACGAGGCAAAGGGCGGTTTTCCAGAAGAAGAATATCTCACCGCGTTGCGGGCTGATCTCGAAAATGCGTTACCGCTTATTTGGGGTCGCAAGATATACTCAATTTTCATCGGTGGAGGAACGCCCAGTTTGATGTCTGCAGCGGGACTCGATCGCTTAATGTCGGATATTCGTGCACTACTACCGCTGGATGGCGCTGCCGAAATAACGATGGAGGCTAATCCGGGTACTTTCGAAGTCGAGAAGTTCAAGTCCTATCGCGCTAGTGGAATAAATCGGCTGTCGATTGGAATTCAAAGTTTCAATGGCCGCCACCTTCAAGCATTAGGGCGGATTCACGATGATGGCGAAGCGCGTCGCGCTGTCGAGATCGCGCAACAGACATTTGATAACTTTAATCTGGATCTGATGTATGCGTTGCCCGGCCAGACGCAGGAAGAAGCACGCCATGACGTCACGACAGCTATCGGTTTCGCCCCCCCGCATCTATCGATGTACCACTTGACGCTGGAGCCGAATACTTATTTCGCCAAATATCCCCCGCTAGTTCCTGATGATGATGCCAGCGCCGAAATGCAAGATATGATCACCGCGTTAACGGCCGAAGCGGGTTATGGACATTATGAAGTATCGGCTTACGCTCAGCCCGGTCGACAAGCGCGACACAATTTGAATTATTGGCAGTTTGGGGACTATCTGGGTATTGGTGCCGGTGCGCACTCAAAAATATCCTTTCCCCATCGCGTGATTCGACAAGTCCGCTACAAGCAACCCAAAGCCTATTTGGAACAAACCAGACTTGGCAACGTAGTGCAAGAAGAGGTTGAGATTGAAAGAGGCGAGTTAGGATTTGAATTCATGCTAAACGCATTGCGGCTAAATGGCGGTTTCGAGGTCAATCTATTTGCCGAACGAACCGGCATGTCTCTGAGTACGATCGAAAAATCTCTAAACGACGCGGAAGCAAAAGGTTTACTTTATCGAGATCATAAATTGATTAAACCTACAGCGCTTGGGGAGCGCTTTTTGAATGATTTACAGCAGATGTTTTTGGTAGATTAATTAGAATTAAGCCCGCTAATGACATTTAAAACAAAAAAATTCAAACATTGTCTAAAATTTAGCATCCAGCTATCGTCATTTCAGCGCGACTTATGTATAATTCGCCTCTCTGGAAGTGTGGCCGAGTGGTTGAAGGCACTAGTCTTGAAAACTAGCGACGGTTTATCCCGTTCGTGAGTTCGAATCTCACCGCTTCCGCC
>NZ_JASJXA010000070.1:0-11959 GCF_035018905.1 Glaciimonas sp. Gout2
CCAGAAACCATGTGAACACGATGGCTAAACCAACTTTTTTGAATAACATATTTACCCGTTTTTAACTTTAAAGCGCGCGATCAGTAACTCATATCAGCGCCATGCTCACCATTTAGCTCAGTTAACTACGTTCTCAAATGCGGTTTGGATGCAGTGCGAATGGTTTTTTACTTATATTCGTTATATTTCCTCGCGTCGCCTCGTACACGTTCGGCAGGATACTTGATCTCGTTAAGCGTAATTTTTTCTTTTGCAGCTTCGATCAAATCGACTTCCATTTTATCGGCAAGCATTACCAGATACAAAAATACATCTGCAATCTCATGACGAATTTCGACGCGCTTTTTAGTGCTAAGCTCATCCATAGTGCCGGTTTTGAGCCATTGAAACGGTTCCAGCAATTCTGCCGTCTCGACACACAAAGCGGTGGCCAGATTCTTCGGTGTATGAAACTGGTCCCAATCGCGCGCTGAAACGAAAGCACGCACCAAACTACGTATGTCAGTCAATGGATTCTCGGAAGACAATAAGGGCATTGGTGCTGGAGTCGTCATTTTTTCTGCCTTTGTATGAATCAATACCAGCGATTTTACAAGAGCAGGCACATCGTTGGCGTTACCTTTCGGTTGGGTGATGGATTGCTCTACGCCACTTTACGTCTTTGCATGCCAAATTAGAGTGCATTATGCGGTATAAAAAAAAGCCTGACGGAAGTGATGGACGATAAGGCAATCGCACGCAGATAATCTACATGTTGTTATTGGGTGCTTGAGCGATTATTAATGTTCTTTTTTTCGCCATAGTGCATGCAAGCGCTGTGCGATACCGGTAAAAATAATATCAACCTTAATTTTAGATTGGAGTGCGATTGATGAAAATTCCAGCCCCACATGGACGACAACCGCTATTAATCGCTCGCCGCAATCAAAAAATGGCACGTTCCCCGCACGCCTATGTACGCGGAAATACCGCGCAGTATTATGAGTGGTTGCATCACTTACATGGTCATACGCTGCCGCATGGCCCTCCGATCTGGATTTGTGGAGATTGCCACCTCGGCAATCTCGGTCCTCTAGCTGCGGCCGATGGCCATGTCGATGTACAGATACGCGATTTTGATCAGACGATTATCGGCAATCCTGCGCACGATCTTATCCGGCTTGGCCTTTCACTCGCCGCCGTCGCACGGGGTTCGCGCTTGCCAGGAATGGTGACCGCACAGATGCTTGAACATTTGGTGCTGGGTTATGAACAAGCCCTTGAAGCTGGCGATGAACGCGTCTCCATACAAAAACCGGAAGTCGTAAAGGTGGTGTTGCGTAGCGCAGTCAAGCGCTCATGGAAAGAACTCGCACGCGAACGGATCGACGACACCCGCCCCAATATTCCACTGGGGAAAAATTTTTGGCCGCTGTCAAAATCGGAGAAAAAAGGCATCGCGAGCATGTTTAAAACAAAAGAAATGATAAAACTTGTGACCACGTTGAAATCGCGTGACAGGGATGCAAAAATCGAAGTAATCGACGCTGCTTATTGGGTGAAAGGTTGCAGTTCATTAGGCCGATTGCGCTACGCAGTTCTAGTATGCGTCGGGGGGGATGATTTCTGCCTCATAGATATCAAAGAAGCCGTTATCGCTGCCGCGCCACGTTATCCGCACGTTAGTATGCCGCGTGATAACGCACGCCGTGTGCTGGAGGGCGCACGCCACATGTCGCCGGCATTAGGTGAACGGATGGTCGCACAGCGTTTTTTGGACCACGGCGTATTTATCCGCGAATTATTGCCGCAAGATCTGAAGTTGGAGATCGAGGAGCTTAAAGCTGATCAGGCAACCCACATGGCGCGTTATCTTGGATACGCCGTTGGTCGCGCCCATTCCCGACAAATGGATGATGATTCCCGCAGCAGCTGGCTTGGAGAACTGAAACTTAATCGGACTAAGACGCTGGCGACACCGGCGTGGCTATGGAGCAGTGTTGTGCACCTGGTCGCTAGTCACGAGGCTGGCTATTTAGAACATTGCCGTAAATATGCAATGTAAGCGATTTGCCTCCACTCTATCAGGAAGAGGCGATCAATTAATATTGGACATGTCTTTAACAAATGATTGGCAATAACGACAATTAAGTTGTAAATGATTTACAACTAAGCGCCAACAAAAATCTTTATTGATTAGGTGAAAAATGACACAAATAAAAATCTTGGCATTCGATATATTTGGCACAGTCGTTGACTGGCACGGCAGCATCTCACGAGAAATTGACGGATTGCAACTTGGCATCGACGGTGCAGAATTTGCTCTGGCATGGCGGGAAGGTTATAAGCCCGCCATGCAAAGAGTGATGTCCGGTGAGTTGGGATGGACGCTGATTGATGACTTACATCGCATTATTTTAGACGACATCCTTGAACGATTCGGTATCAATGGATTAAGCGAATCACAAAAACGTCACCTCAATAAAATCTGGCATCGCTTAGACACATGGCCGGATTCTGTCGAAGGACTTACGCGATTAAAATCAAAGTACACTATTTGTACCTTATCCAATGGCAATATCGGATTACTCACCAACATGGCAAAACGCGCAGGATTGCCATGGGATTGTATCTTGTCTGCCGAAGTATTTAAAAGATACAAGCCTGATCCTGCAACTTACCTTGGCGTAGCGAAAATATTTGACGTTGCACCAGACGAAGTCATGCTGGTCGCAGCGCATCAAGATGATTTGGATGCGGCGCACAATGTTGGCTTAAAAACTGCCTATATTGAGCGACCATTTGAGTTTGGTATCGCACAGATAAAGGACGTTTCTCCCCATCCTGAAAATGCGTTTCATGCTCCTAATCTTTTGGCGTTAGCAACAATCCTGGGATGTTAGACACTTACTCTTAAAGCGACTTACATATTTTTCAGGCTTCTACTATTTCAAATCAACCAAGACCAACGTCGTAGTCGCCATTTTCCAAAGTATTTCCATTGTTTCGATAGATGACGTTATAACTTTCCTCTCAGAAAACAATCAATTCATCTGCTAAGACGAATGAATTGATTACTCGATGGCAGCAAGGAATCGTCTTACAACCTCGCCTACTTGTGAAACCGCGACAGGTGCATCCGCAAAGCGCTGACGCGTGCGCTTGCCATTTTTTTCAACATCAAAACCGTAACAATCAATTCCCAGGATGCGTAACGGATTTGGATAGGTATTAGCGATGCCGTGAATCAACATTCTTTCATCCGCCACTGGCAATACTTCGAGGCTTGCCCACTCTTCGTTTTCGATCCATCCCATTTGTCCAAATCCACCGACATAACGGGATCGTTGAGGTGTTAATTGATGAAATGAAAAACCTCCCAGCGCCAAATAGTCCTTTGCATCCGGATGATAACGAAGATACCGTGCAATAAGATCTCCCGAGGGAATAATCGGCATGACGTCCCCGATGATCGAAATCCGCTCGGCCGTCAAGACATTCTGCCCGATTGAACTGTGAATTAAAAGGCTAGATCGAGAGTCAGTGAAGAGATTCTTCGTATGCTCAGCAAGGTCACTGAGCAGAAAGATCGGACAGTGTTGCTCGTCTAACGTGAATGGCAAGATGGTCGCAAAAGGATATCCAGCCACCTGCGTTGAGTGCGTCGCCAAGCTTCCCCAAGCGCCTTCGTGCATTAACTGAATGGCAGAAGCTAAAGTGATTTTCATATGCGCTTTTTATCGCTTGAATGCAAAAATTGAAGATTAAATTACGCCACTGAAACTATTGTTCTGCAGAAATTCCGACAACGATATAACCTATAAATGCCACGTCATGAATTATTATATGCGCTGATCATGCATAAAGTCTCTGATCAAATTATCTCTTAATATCTAGCGTCTGGTGATAGCAAATTGCTGCCATCTCATTGTAAAATTGACGGCAAACCACATTTATCCATTGTTTACTTTTAAACCGTGACGCATGCATGGCAAATATACCTTCGTGAAGTTTTCATCATCCTTGTTCGTGTCGTGGGCACTTTTACTAGCGTTGGTGTTGACTCTCGCCAGCGCAAAGAGTTATGCGATGGATACAGTTATCGGCGCGGCGGTATCTGAAACCAGCGGTGCGACGCGGACAGCATCCAATCCACATCAAAGTAAGCAAAACCATAATTGTTCTTTACAAGCCATCGCAGAATGTTTTTTTAGAGTTAGCCTGGACGCCACGCATCCTGATGGCACTTTAGGATTTTATGCATCAACTCCAATCAATACTAACAATGTGCGCTTCAACGCCGCGTTGATTGTGATTCACGGTCACTCGCATGATGCAGCCAAGACATTCGATGCCGCCATTGCAGCGGCTACAACCGAACGTCTAAGCACCACATTAGTAATTGCTCCGTTGTTTCAGGTCAACGATACGAATGCAAAAAAATGCCGCTCTGAAGAGCAACAAACTGCACAGGCTAATGATTTTGTGTGGACGTGTGCCAGTTGGATGGAAGGTGGTTCGTCTCAGAATGACCCCAACCTGACATCCTTTAAAGCAATAGATAAGTTAGTCGAAAAAATAATCCAGCGCTATCCCACCATTCGTACCGTTACGATCGCCGGATTTTCGGCTGGGGCTCAGACAATACAACATTACATCGGTTTTTCCACGCTAGATGCTCAATCGTATTCAGTCCGCTACGTGATAGCAGATCCCGGCACCTGGCTATATTTTGACAACGACCGCCCGCAACCAATGATTGCCGATCGCCGAGTAACATGGCCTGAATGCGACGCAGACGGTCAGAGTGATTTTGCTAAATGTACTGTTAAGATTGTTTCCTCCTCAGAAATGATGAGTAGCTGCCCAACTTATAACAATTGGAAATACGGCATCGAGAATCTACCTAAGGTCCTGATGCAGAAACACACCGCGAATGCCGTACGTATCGCTTATCAAAGCGCCGACATAACCTACCTGGAAGCGGCCCTCGATAGCGATAACAGTAAAAAAGCGTCGTACAAGGTTCTCGATAAATCATGCGGCGCCGCCTTGCAAGGACCTTTTCGACTGCAACGCGGGCTGGCTTATGCGCTTTACGATCAACAAAAGCTGCGCTCACCACATCACAAGATGATGAAAATCGTACCTGATTGCGGCCATGATGTCAGCTGTGTATTTCCGTCCGAGAGTGGTCGACAAGCCCTTTTCCACTAACAAGTTCGAGCACAAATTAAGCGTTAATATGGACAAAATAGATAAACAAATTTTGGCAATCCTCCAAGAGGATGCGACGATTTCAGTGGCCGAAATTGCCGAGAAAGTAAGCCTGTCATCAACACCATGTTGGCGTCGGATTCAGAAATTGGAGGAAGAAGGTTATTTGCTTAGGCGCGTTGCACTGTTAGATGCCACCAAGCTCAATGTTGGCGTGACCGTATTCGTGTCGATCAAAACGAATCAACATAATGCTGCCTGGTTTGCGCAGTTCAGTACTAACATCAAGCTGATTCCGGAAGTAGTCGAGTTTTATCGCATGAGCGGAAATATCGATTATCTTCTGCGCATAGTAGTGCCCAATATCGCCGCATATGACAAGGTGTATCAGAAACTAACGCAATCAAATGCGCTGTTCGACGTCAACGCCAGCTTCGCGATGGAGAAGATTAAACACACTACCGCCCTGCCGTTAGGATATATAGACCCGGAATAGTTGCATCCTGACTAAAGTAGCGCGTTTAAAGGCTAACGTACTAATCGTTGGCCCGAAAAAATACCACCTAGAGTGCAAGTGCCATACATTTGAACGCACGGTCCATATCACGCTTGAGATCGTCAATATTTTCCAGTCCAATGTGAATCCGGACCAAAGGATTTTGATACGTCTTGCGTGATGCCACCCGTGTTGGCGGTTTGTCGATAGGCAGTGCCAAACTCTCATAGCCACCCCACGACAAACCGATACCAAACAACTTCAGACTTTCAAAAAAACTGGCAAATGCGGGACGACCAACCGGTTTCAACTCTATTGTAAATAGCCCGCTGGCGCCCAGAAAATCACGCTTCCAAAGCTGATGACCTGGATCGGATGGCAAAGCAGGATGTAAAACACGTTCCACTAACGATTGTGTCACAAGATGTTCGGCCAACTGCATGCCGCTATTCCAATGCTGGCGCAAACGCACTGCCATGCTACGCATGCCCCGTAGCGCCAGATAGATATCGTCAGGTCCCGCAGTTTGACCGAAGTCGTGCGCACCCTGCTTTAAAATTGGCCACGCGCGCTGGTTCGCGCTTGCGACTCCAAGTAAGGCGTCAGAATGACCGACGATATATTTGGTAGCAGCATGAATGGAAACATCCACGCCGTGTTCGAACGGCTTAAAATATAATGGCGTAGCCCAAGTATTGTCCATCAGCACGTACGCGCCAACCTTGTGGGCTTCTTCTGCGATTGCCGGAATATCTTGCACCTCAAAGGTCCAGGAACCAGGTGACTCAACGAATACGACGCGTGTATTTGACCGTATCAATTGTCGGATTTCGCCACCGATCAATGGATCAAAGAACTCCACTTCCACACCCATGCGACGCAATACGCGCTCGGCAAATGTGCGGGTCGGTCCATAAGCGCTATCCGTAATCAATACATGATCGCCAACCTCAACAAAAGCCATGATGCTATGGGTGCAGGCAGATAATCCCGACGGAAATACTAATGCGTGATCACCACCTTCTAATGCCGTGATCGCTTGCTCAAACGAACGTGTGGTTGGCGTACCAAAGCGACCGTATTTTGCCATCGGATTGTCAGTCTGTCGGCCGGCCTCCCAATCATCAAGGTTATCGGCCATGATGGTCGATCCACGAAACACAGGCGTATTGACCATGCCACCATAAAGCGATGGATCACGACCGGCGTGAATCAGTTGCGTATCGACATGTCGCATCACTCGCTGGTCCAGGGGCACTTGAGGAGCTTGTTCGGGCTGATGACTCAAGTCCTGCTGCGTTGTGGAATCAATCGCTAAATCAGCGGGCACATCGCTGGGAGTATCCGAATGGTTGCTTGAAGATGTGCCTGGTAAGGAAGCTGAAGACATATTATTTTCCATCATTGACCTGCTGGCGAGATTGCCAGCCATAAGTTTAAATGAGCTAACTAGAAAAATAGTTTCGAAATTACTCTAAAAAAAACCACTAATTAGAATAATTAACCAATATTAATATAATTAAGAGTAATTTATTTTTATCAACCTTCGAATAGTTATGTATCAGACAATTTTTTATAGATTAGGTGCGATCAAAGCTCAGTAATATGCAAAAGGTCTTAATGATCTATAAATCATATATTTGACAACACGATAGGGTCAAGGCACTCTAGGCGCAGATTTGTAGCTAATTATGGGCGTTTTTAACCCAATATAGTTACGCCCGATTGAATTATTGGAGATTGAAGTCATGCCAGAATATCGCTCACGCACCACCACACACGGCCGCAACATGGCCGGCGCCCGCGCTCTTTGGCGCGCAACCGGCATGAAAGATGGGGACTTTGACAAACCTATCGTTGCCGTGGTTAACTCATTCACCCAGTTTGTTCCCGGTCACGTCCACCTGAAAGACCTCGGTCAAATGGTCGCCCGGGAGATCGAAGCAGCGGGCGGTGTTGCGAAAGAATTCAACACTATTGCAGTCGATGATGGCATTGCAATGGGTCATGGCGGTATGTTGTACTCATTACCATCCCGCGAGTTGATTGCTGATTCTGTCGAATACATGGTCAACGCCCATTGTGCCGATGCGATGGTATGTATTTCGAACTGCGACAAAATCACGCCCGGTATGTTAATGGCAGCGATGCGCCTGAACATTCCGGTAGTTTTTGTTTCTGGCGGTCCAATGGAAGCCGGAAAAATAGTCGAGGCAGTGTTGCCAGGTAAAGCGCCAGGAACCCAGCGCATCATTAAAATTGATCTGGTTGATGCAATGGTCAAGGCTGCCGATTCGTCTGTCAGTGATGCGGAGATCGCCGAAATCGAACGCTCAGCTTGTCCAACGTGCGGCTCTTGTTCCGGGATGTTCACAGCAAATTCAATGAATTGCCTGACCGAGGCACTCGGCCTGGCATTGCCGGGTAATGGCACGATTCTGGCGACGCATGCGGATCGCAAGGAATTATTCCTGCGCGCTGGACGACTAATCGTGGAATTGGCGAAACGTCATTACGAACAAGATGATTACTCGGTCCTGCCGCGCACGATTGCCAATAAGGCTGCGTTTGAGAATGCAATGACACTAGACGTGTCGATGGGCGGCTCCACGAATACCGTACTGCATTTACTGGCGGCAGCGCAAGAAGCCGAAGTTGAATTCAAAATGGCCGACATAGACCGTATTTCACGCAATGTGCCTTGCTTATGTAAAGTGGCACCCGCGACCGACAAATACCATATCGAAGACGTCCACCGTGCTGGCGGTATTATCAGCATCTTGGGCGAACTGGCGCGCGCCGGCTTGCTGGACACGACACGTCCAACAATCCATAGTAAGGATTTGGCAGAAGCGATTGCCAATAACGACATTACACAAACGCAAGATCCTGCGGTACACAAACTATTCAGTGCGGCGCCAGGCGGCGTGGCGACACAAACAGCATTCTCGCAAGAGAAACGCTTTGACAGCCTGGATATGGATCGTAGTACCGGTTGCATCCGCGATAAAGCGCACGCTTATTCGCTAGACGGTGGCTTAGCCGTGTTGTACGGCAATCTGGCCGTTAACGGTTGCATCGTTAAAACCGCTGGTGTGGACGAAAGCATCCTCAAATTCACGGGCAAAGCGCGTGTGTTCGAAAGCCAGGATGCCGCGGTGGAAGCTATTCTGGGCGATGTAGTACAAGCAGGTGACACCATCATTATTCGCTACGAAGGGCCAAAAGGCGGTCCTGGTATGCAAGAAATGCTGTATCCAACTTCGTATATCAAATCGAAAGGTTTGGGCAAATCATGCGCTCTGTTCACTGATGGTCGCTTTTCAGGCGGCTCATCCGGCCTGGTAATCGGTCATGCATCGCCAGAAGCTGCAGAAGGCGGCGCAATTGGACTGGTTGAAGATGGTGACACCATCGAAATCGACATTCCAAATCGTCGTATTCACCTGGCTATCAGCGATGAGCTATTAGCGCAGCGCCGCATTGCCATGGACGCTAGGGGAAAAGATGCATGGAAACCGGTTAACCGTCAGCGTTACGTTTCCCAGGCATTGCAAGCTTATGCTGCAATGGCCACATCGGCGGATCGCGGTGCGGTGCGTGATATCAGTCAGTTGAAGCGCTAAGCCAAGGCAGAATTGATTGGCTTGCGAATAATCTCGTGAGCGAGTAAGCAATATATTAAAAAACGCGCCGACTGGCGCGTTTTTTAATGCTTGAACAGAGTATCGAACAAAACAAAACTCTACCAAATCCGGTTCAATCGGTAAGCACAAATATCGCTCAGGCCAACTGAAATCTATACAAACCCAGCGAAAATTTGTGAAGATCCCAATCAGTCAAACCTCATCTTTCGTCAGCACTATTTTAGGCTCAGCATAATTTATTATAAATTTTCATAGTAAGTAGTGCGTAATGCTGTATGGTTCTATTTTTAGATTACGAATTCATTTTCTAAATTTCGAAAATTGACATTAGGTTTAACCTCCATATAAGCAGGCTCCATAATGAATCGTTGTAGACATATAGCAGTTTTTTTATTGTGCATCGGGTTAGCTACTGCAGCACAAGCGTTTCCTGATCATCCGGTCCATATCGTCGTCGGTTTTGCACCAGGTGGCGCGGATATTTCTGCCCGACTGGTCGCTCAAAAGCTCTCGGTCCTTTGGGATCAACCAGTCATTATTGAGAACCGAGCAGGCGCGGCTGGCAATATCGCCGCCGCCCTAGTCGCTAAAGCCGCACCTGATGGCTACACGATTCTGCTACTGGTGAATTCCTACACCATCAATACAACGGTTTACCGCAACCTGACATGGGACTTGCTCCGTGATTTTGCCCCCATAGGCAGGTATGCGAGCACGCCAATGGTTGTACTGGTCAATGACCAGTTACCGGTCAAAACTTTCGCTGACTTTTTAGCCTATGCCAAAGCCAACCCGGGCAAGATTAATTATGGATCGGCAGGTTCTGGCACAACAACGCATCTGGCCGGCGAAATGTTTGACATGCGCTCTGGCGTCCAGATGACACACGTACCTTACAAGGGCTCGGGTCCTTCAGTGGTGGCCCTATTGTCGAATGAGGTGCAATTGTCATTCGGATCAATGGCTGCGTTTGATGGCCTGATCAAGCAAGGCCGGATACGTCCGTTAGCCGTGACTACGGCGACGCGTTTTTCTGGGCTTCCCGATGTACCAACACTGGCCGAAAGCGGGATGCCAGGTTTTGATGTGAACGTCTGGTACGGCTTGGTTGCGCCCTTAAAAACACCTCCGGCGATCATAAAAAAAATTAGCGACGATTTAGCGAAAGTGATGGCGGACCCCGACCTCGCAGTCAAGCTACGCGCAACAGGACTAGAACCGTCGTATCTGGATAGTAAAAAAACAGGTGAATTGATGAAGCAAGATGTGAGTCGTTGGCGCGAAGTCATCAACAAACTCAAGTTTTCTCTCGAATAGAATAATCTTATAGCGCTTTAAATGGCGTTAGCCAATTCTCTAAAGTGGAACACCGCCAGTTCTTATCTTTATATGACTAACGCAATACTCTGTCCTGCTCCATGATAGTTATGCTGGGTAAAAAAGTATCACATCTTCTTTACAAGAACGCCCTATTTTCTTGTGTGCACAATCGGTTTTATAACTTTACTAGCGGGACGAATAGCCGATTCCGCGCTTGATCTAAAACGAGGAATTACCTCCCATCGATGCACGAGCTACAAAGCGCACCACCGCTCTAGAGGTGCGTATCCCTACAATGTCCAAAAACTTGTGGATCAGCCGCGATGCTTAAGCCATCAACAAGATAAGCCAATGTCAGCACTTTCAATACTGCGTGCAGATGATCTGGCGATCTGATCAGCAAGTTACCCGCCCCCTTTTTTAGCCCTCACCAAAAAACCTTGAATTGTGGTTTTGCACGTGGTATATGCTGACACGACAATTTTTATATTTTTTGCCAATTACAGCAAAAATGTGCCGCCTCGATTCCCTGTTTTGAATCAATTTTTTTACGCTAAAGAAGGTATGGCAGAAATAAGCTCTTTGATTCATTTGTTTGATCAGATACTCGAAGAAAACAATCATGCGAACTTACATTAGGATCAACTTAGTGCCGATTACATCCGCTTCCTCATTGAGCAATATCTCGCTTCAACAATTTTCCGCTAATACCCCAGTTAGCGAAGGACGTTCAAACGCCCTGTTTATAAAAGCACTGGTTTCAGTCACGAATTCCCCAGTGATTCTTAATGCATATCAAACGCCCTCAGACGGAACGCAGGTAGATTGTCCAAGGATCGCAAACTATCCAGATTCTAGTATGGCCCGCTACGTTTGGGAGGTCGAAGTGAGTAACAGCGCACCACGCATCGTCACAAAAAAAATACTTAGTGAACTTTTGATGGCCGACAAAGCGATTCGGTTGACCCAGGTAGCCTTACCTTTTGGATCAACAAACCAAGTTGCCGACGTATGGCGAACGAATGCAGAGAATATTCTGAGGCGACGTATCAGGTTGTTAGCGGAAGATGGACAATCACTAAAAGCTATCGTCACATCGGGCGTAGGCAATTGTTCAGAGCACTCAAAGGTAACCGCCGCGTTATTACTATCGGAGCCCACGAAAAGTCCCCTATTTCGAGTCGCCGCTGAAGGGATGGATCATAATTTTGTGCTCATTGGAGACCAGCGTGAAATTGATTCCAGTGAGGTGGTCGTCGCGGATTCGTGGGTCAAATTCCCTATCGCCCATACCCTTGAT
>NZ_JASJXA010000071.1:0-11436 GCF_035018905.1 Glaciimonas sp. Gout2
CGGACCGGCACTTAAAAAAGCCATCGATATGCAGATGAACGAAGGCAAAACCACCATCATCGAGATCATGTGTACGCGTGAACTGGGCGACCCGTTCCGACGCGATGCATTGAGCAAGCCAGTGCGCTTGCTGGAAAAATATAAAGATTACGTCTGATTGATTATTAAAATCCCATCGTGACGGAAAAATAAAGAGTCTGGCAAAGGAAAATTTGCCTATTTCATTAGCCAGACGCTTTATTTTTTGCATTGTGATTTGATGATGGTCGATTTAACATTGCCTTTAAGCTACAGAATTTTATAAGGCAGCAGTTAGCAAAATTGGCGCTATTTTAAGATTTTATTATTCAATTGCGACTGAGGCATCGTTTCCAGCAAGGCGCTTGTCAAACCTGCCGATGAAGACAAAACACCAGCAAAGCTGGTAAGCGCAGCATCGCTGACGCGACTTTGCGGAAGTCCACTCAACATTAGATTGCGAAAAAAACATGAACGCTCAAGTACAAGCAACCAAGCAAGAAGTATCAGAAGAATTTTTGATGGCCTTCGGCCAGGCATGGAACCGTCACGACATCGATGCACTGATGGATTTTATGGCAGAAGACTGCACCTTCCATGCAGCAGCCGGACCTGAATTACAAGGCAAAACTTTTACGGGACGCGAAGCTATCCGTGCTGGCTTCCAACTTGCATGGCAGACGTTTCCGGATGCCGCATGGCTTGATGCGATCCACTTTGTCTCGGGCAATCGCGGCGTATCCGAAAGCACCTTCAGTGGCACCAAATCTGATGGCACCCGGATCGAAGCCCGGATGGTGGATGTCTTCACCTTCCACAACGGCAAAATCGCGGTGAAGAATGCCTTCCGTAAGGACCGTCCACCAGTTGTCGTTGCACACGTCAGCGCTTGAGGCGATATGTCATCCCCATCTACATCATTCTTACCGCATCAAGGAGCAACTTTGGACACCACAGTTGACACCCGATTTGCCGATACCGGCAGCAGCACTGCTCCCCTCAAACCGTACGATCCGGCCTACGATCCGCTGACAGCAACGGGTCCCGGACAAGGACGCGAATATGCGCCAACGTACTGGATCGGTACTGCTGGCGAACCACCGCCAGACGATGGTCCGATCACGCATGATATCGATGTCGACGTTGCGATCATCGGCTCTGGATTTACAGGCCTGACCTGCGCCATTTTTCTAGCGCAAGAACACGGCATCAAGGCGACCGTACTAGAAGCCAATCGCGTGAGCTGGGGATGCAGTACCCGCAACGGCGGCCAGGCTCAATGTAATTCCGGACGCCTGAAACGTTCACAGTGGATTCAGCGCTATGGCCTGGATACTGCGCTAAAGCTGCATGAAGAAATGTGCGACGCGATGGAAACTTTTAAAGGGCTCATAAAAGACATTGATTGCGATCCGCAACCCGGCGGTCATTTGTATATCGCGCATCGCGCCAAGGTGATGCCCGCCTTGGAGAAGGAAGCCAAGCTGCTGCGTGAAGTATTTCATTACGATGCCCGTATTTTTGATGCCGATACCGTAAAGCGCGAATATGTCGACGACAAAGAAGCAATGGGCGCTATGCATGAACCGGAAGGCATCGGCATTCATGCCGGTAAACTGGCATTCGGTTATCTCAAAAAAGCCCGTGCGCTAGGTGCTAAGGTGCATCCGTCAAGCCCTGTAACCAGCTGGCAAACCCGCGATGGCGTCCACTATCTGACAACTCCCGGCGGCATCGTACGGGCGCGGGCGGTGGCTGTTGCCACTGGCGGCTATACCTCGCAAGATTTACATCCAAAATTGAAGAATCGATTGTTGCCGATCCTGTCAAACTCGATCGTCACGCGGCCGCTGACTGCGGCCGAAATTGATGCCTGTAATTTTCGCACTACTCAAGTACTCACCGATACCCGAATCCTCAGACACTACTACCGTCTTATGCCTGATGGACGAGTACAGCTTGGCAGTCGCAGCGCCATCACCGGCTCTGACGCACCGCAAAGAAAATACCAGGATCTGCTGATCAGTGATCTTTATCGTAAATTTCCTGCATTGACGGGAATCGATATTGATTACTCATGGTGGGGATGGGTAGATATGAGTCACGATATGATGCCGCGTATCTTCCAGCCAGATCCAAAACAAACTATCTATTACGCGGTCGGATACGGAGGAAATGGCGTAATGTATTCAGCACAGGCAGGACGTCGAATGGCCGAACTGATCGCTGGCAAAAAAACGTCTTCACTACCAATTTTCAACTCCGCATTGCCCTTCCCCAACGTGATGGAAAAGGTCGAGTCACAAGCTTTCGCACCATTCCGTCGCTTTGGGCAGAGCATCCTCTATCGCTGGTATCACATGAAAGACGAAGTACTGTAAGACCAATAAGGTCGGGCCAATCGCAGCCCGACCAAAAAATAACAATAACAATAATACGGAGACTCAATGGGTTGTGCACCTAAACACGTTGCAAACGTGAGGTGACACTCCAAATATTCCAGTCGCGGCAGACAATTAATAAATAGAGCAGAAAGCGTGTCTGTCACACCTCGCGTCCATGACGCTTTTGTCAGTCGCACTAGAAATTCGTTTGACTATTTATAAAGAAGGCGCCCTACACATTTCTCTGTCGGTTTGACCAATTGCAGAGAATGATCTGCAGACGTCTGATGAGCAGTCACATAGCTACAAATAATAACGATTAGCCTTTTCGTATCGAACTGCATTTGGATTTTTTTGTAAAAATTGAAGTTTAAAAATTAGTGGGTAAAAAAAATAAAAATTAGCCCTTATAACTAACGGAGACGAGACTGAAATGATTACCGATTTGGATGGTTGTACTGGTTTACAGCACACACTCAAACAACGTCATATGACGATGATTGCGTTGGGTGGCGTGATTGGCGCCGGGTTATTTGTTGGCAGCGGTGTAGTCGCAAAATCTGCCGGACCCGCAGTGATCCTGTCATTTCTTTTGACAGGTGGTTTGATTATTCTGATTATGCGCATGCTGGGCGAGATGGCATCATCGTTGCCGACAGTTGGCTCGTTTTACGAATATGCCCGGCTCGCTTTTGAAGATCGGCCTAACATTTCCCAATTTTTGGGCTTTATGAGCGGATGGATGTACTGGTACTTTTGGGTGGTAGTCGTCGCGTTGGAGGCAATCGCGGGTGCCAAGCTGATCAATTTCTGGTTACCCGATATTGCTCCCTGGATCATCAGTCTGGTGTTGCTGGTGTCGATGACTTTATTAAATTTGATTTCGGTAAAATCATTCGGCGAGTTTGAATTTTGGTTCGCTTCCATTAAGGTCGTCGCGATCATCATTTTTTTAACCTTAGGCGGCTTGTTCCTAACTGGTATCTTGCACCACACCCCGGCAAGCCTGGGACATTTTCTAAGCCACGGCGGGTTCATGCCAAATGGTTGGGGACCGGTACTCAGCGGCGCTGTTGCCGCAACAGCATTTTATTCCGGCGCTGAAATCGTTACCATTGCCGCAGCAGAAACCGCTGATCCGGCAAAAGCTGTCGCACGCGCTACCAATTCGGTGATTTCACGCGTGCTGCTGTTTTATGTAGGCTCCTTGTTTTTGGTCGTATGTATTGTTCCCTGGGATTCACCTCAAATTGGCACCCCGTTTGTCAGTGCATTGGAAGGAATGGGCATTCCCTATGCCGCTGATATCATGAACGGCATTATTTTGACCGCTGTTCTATCGGCACTAAACTCCAGCCTGTACGCATCCTCACGTATGATTTTTGCATTAACGCGTCGTGGCGATGCACCAACGGCGTTGGTAAAACTAAGCAAAAACGGCGTGCCCGTCCGCGCCATTCTGTTCAGCACGCTGTTTGCTTATGCGGCAATTGGAGTGTCCTATATTTCCGCAGACCTAGTATTCCCATTTATCGTCAATTCTTACGGGACGTTCATTTTGTTTGTCTATCTGCTCATTGCTATCTCGCAACTACGCATTCGTGCGCGCCTGGATCGTGATCATCCAGAGCGGATCAAAGTACGCATGTGGTGCTTTCCTTACCTTACTTATTTTGCGATTTTCGGCATGTTGGTGATTTTGGGCTCGATGGGATTTTCACCTGATCCGGAACAACGCTTGTCGCTTTGGTTCGGTCTGGGTAGTTTGGCTTTGCTGGTGGTGATATACCTTGTTAAACAGCGGTTTGGTGGCGATAAAAAACCTCCGTTAGAGACTTCTAAGGTTATCAAAGAGGCCGGCCCGGCCCTTGAAATCGCAAGCGATTTATTAAAACCACCTTCATTTGCAGTCAGGTAATCGGGCATTGCCAGTATTGCCAATATCGTTCGATTAAGTGGGTAGCTGAGACGGCCGCTGCGCCGCGCATGCTGATCGGGGTGACCCGACAGGAAGTAACTTTTTTGCTTAAGCTCTGCGCCCACGCGAAGAGACATTAACCAATAGATTCGTCACGTCAAATATAGCAACATCGTCGTGGAACAAGACAAACTTGCCATTAAGCGCGTGACGTTACCAATGCCCGACTTCAAATCTTTTCGCTCAGCTAAAACCGCCTAGTGGGGCATTGAACAGATGTACATGATGCATACAGTACAACCTATGATGGCGGGCTCAGATGAGATGTCAGGTTGTCAGATGGTGGAAATCCGGCCTAACCCTCAATATGGATGGTGTGCGTCTCAATGCTATTGGGAGAAAATGATATAGATGGTGTGCACACTACCTATAAAACTTTATATAGCTTTGCGTTAATTCTACGTTATTATCAAGATTGCAAAATAATTCCTTATTCTTCCTTGATACAACACTTATAGCTACAACCGCATTTGGCGATCTCATCTGTGTTTCACGAACTCCTCACAGCGATGCGCGTAATGTCATTGACGTTACCCAGTCCTGGTGAGGCTAGCATTCAGTAAATTGGCAACAGTTTCATTCTGGCAACCACACTTTAATTGCATTTAAGCAGATATTTTCGCATTATTTTACGCGTGCTTACTTAAAACTGAGGAGGTTACATGCTTGAAATAAACGCCCTTAAATTTGATCTGGAAGCACTTATTTCCATGATTGCGAGGCCATTTAAGAAAAATAATGCACTCACTCTACGCATACGCCATGTTCGGATAAAACTACGGCTACACGCCCGTCCAGACTTGAAAATGCGATTTATCCTCCTGCAGCGATCGTCATGAGCGCTCAAGACATGCAAGATCTTGCCGCAGAGCACGAGGCTCTGTTGCAGTTTTTTTACCTCGCTCCGGTCGGGTTAATTCAAATTAGCCTCGGGGGCGAAGTGGAGCTGATGAATCCCCTTTCCGCTCAACTTTTAATGCCGCTATCTCAAGACGGGGGCCTTTCCAATCTATTCCAGGTTCTGGAATCGGTTGCACCGGAACTCCGACGCATGACCGCGGATTTCCCCACCTCGCAAGGGACAATTTGCGATGGTTTGCGTGCTCAGCTGACCGCGGGTATTCGAGGTAAACAAGATCCAAAAATGCTGGGAATAAGCCTCATCAAAGTGGATGAGAAACGCATGATGGCGGTGCTTACCGATTTGACGTTAGCGATCGCGCAAGAGCGACAGTTGAAGTACAACACTGCCTGGTTGAACGCGATCACTGCAGGCGTGACAGATTATGCGTTGATGAGTTTGGATCAGAACGGAAACATACTGGAATGGAATCCAAGCATAGGACGGGTTCTAAAATATAAAAAAGCAGATATCGTTGGAAAATCGTTCTCTATGCTTTACAAAGAAGACGGAATTTCGCCAGAACGGATAATCGATTACTTGAAGGAGGCTAACGAGGACGGCTGGAGTCTGACTGAAGGCTGGCGCTTAAAAGCAGACGGCACCCAGTTCTGGAGCAGTAGTATGATTGTTCCCATCGATGACGTTGCGGCAGAGATTGACGGGACCAAGGTTTTATCGGAGAACCAAGGACTTAGCTACGCCTTAATCATGCGTGATATTACTAATCGCAATCGAGAAGCGGGGACGCGCTTGATGGCGATATCTAGCGACTATCTGACGGGTATAGCAAATAGACGTACGCTTTTCGAAGCAGCGGAACTGGAGTTCAGGCGCTGGCATCGGCATCCGCGGCCGCTATCATTTATGGTTATTGACGCAGACTTCTTCAAAAAAGTAAATGACACCTATGGACATGGGGTCGGAGACCTGGTGTTGTGTCATTTAGCCACAACGCTGAAGAACACAATGCGCGACATCGATACGGTGGCACGTATCGGTGGTGAGGAATTCGCCGTCCTGCTTCCTTCAACGGGTTTAGATGGTGCAACCCAATTGGCGGAGCGTTTTCGCAACAATGTTGAAGCTGCAACCGTGAATGCTGATGGCGTTGAAATAAAGTACACCATTAGCATCGGTATTAGTACGATGGAAGCCTCAGTTAGCGGATTCGATGCACTGCTTGATCGTGCCGATAAAGCGCTTTATGAGGCAAAACATTCTGGGCGCAATACGGTGAAAATCTGGAGATCCTGAGATTACCCTCGGGTTCCCCGTATTGATTGCGTCGCATTAGTCAAGGCCATCATAACAATCGAGTAGATTACTGCGCTTCCGATTGAGGTGATTTTGGTCTGGCCACGCTACATACGCCGACGCTATTACACTGTGGTGCACCAAATTACAGTGATACTGCATTGCCCGCTAGGAGGCCACCCTTGCAAACGGCTTACTCATTTAGTGACATTGTGACCCGGCGATGCCATACCGGCTTCCACCATGCTCTCATTCAACAATAATCGCTGCTCCGACGAGATAATACTTAGCTGGCGGTATTGTATATTGACTTGGACGGCTTCTAACACGTCAACCAAAGTTATGGTCAAGCCTAAGAAGATGCGCTTTTACGTACCGTTTCAATACCAATCAAAAATGCGATTCGTGCCCAGATATTGCTGCGCGAATGGCTGATGACGGGTTCGCTATCGCATTGATTCATTCTCATTTAGAAAACGTCACTAACTTTGGCCGTAAGTTGATCGGGATCATCTCGATCCCAATTAGTTTGATACAAATAACGTCATGATTTCTGCAATTAGTTGGCATCGCCGGATACGCTTGGTCTGCAACCGAGGGAGACATTCTATTAAAAATGCAAACCATGCGGTGTAAACGCGACGACTTTACGAGCACGGCAGGTATGCATGGACCAAATTGACTGATACTTAAGCCATCGACCAAAATAACTCAACCAAAATAGCACTCAACTCCACTAATTACAGAAATTCGACATTTATTGCAGGCATAATGAAACTCACCTGAATACCCAATTCACATAACGTATTCCCCTATCCGAGAATGCTTTAAGCGTTCAATTTAAAAATAAGACATAACAAATGAACGCTAAAGTGTACAGTTTTGAATTGGTAAGCAGCGGTGTTAAATGTAAAGCCCACAGGTATAGCGATGGACTTTTGACGAAGCAACGAAGATGTTCGCGTCTGGTGCAAATTCACTTGTTGCACCACCCCGCCCCCAACTGCGACTTACCATTCGCGTTGGTCCGGTTCGTGTAGTCCTAGCGTCACCCTGCGAATCTGTATCGGACCATAGTGCGGACGATGCGTTGTTATCGAGCCCTTCACATTACGATGTCTGTACAAGATTTGACTCCTTGAGACAACCGCCAAGGCCAGCT
The DNA here is from genome assembly GCF_035018905.1 of Glaciimonas sp. Gout2. Classification (NCBI taxonomy): domain Bacteria; kingdom Pseudomonadati; phylum Pseudomonadota; class Betaproteobacteria; order Burkholderiales; family Oxalobacteraceae; genus Glaciimonas; species Glaciimonas sp. Gout2. The sequence continues at coordinate 7,701 of NZ_JASJXA010000071.1, forward strand.
ATATAGCCCTCAAGCGCTTGAGGCCGGTTGAACTACCGTAATCTTGAGCAGATCAGAGACCACGACATGCATTACAAAAATTCTTCGGTTGAGCAAACACAAACGCTCGCAATACGTCAACTTGGAATGAAGTATGAAAATTTGGCAACGCATCGGCACAGCCAAATACCGGTTTGGCGAAGAATCGTAGTTATTTTATCGGACCAGGTTTTATTCCACGCTTCTTGTATGTGTCGGCTCAGGAGCCCGGAAAATGGATATTAACTGGCGCTGGTTAAAAGTGCTTTGGCCGTTAATGGCTACGACGGCCTTGCTGGTTGGGTTGGGATATTTCAGTATGGATATCATGTCAGCAGTCCGCGCTTATGTAGGTGGGGAGGGGCTATATTCAAAAAACCAGAAAGAGGCGGTGTTATACCTGAATCAATATGTCATCTCACATAACGACGGTGACTATCAAAGGTTTCTGAGGGCCATCGCCGCGCCATTGGGTGATCGCGATGCCAGGTTAGCGTTGGAGCAACCGGTTCTCGATCTTGATGCGGCGCGTGCAGGATTTCTTGCAGGGCGCAACCATCCGGACGACATCGACGGCATGATCTGTCTTTTCCGCAATTTTCGGAAGGTCCACTACATCAGCGAGATAATTGCGATTTGGGCTGAAGGCGACCGTTACATCAATGCACTCAGCGTTGAAGCCACTCTGCTTCACGTTAAAATTACGTCGGGTAATAATGACGAGGATTCTTTGCGATCCAGTCTAGCGCGCATTCTGCATATCAACGCCCTTCTGAATCCACTAGAGGAGAAGTTTTCATCCAAATTTGGAGAGGCCTCACGCAAAATACAGCATATTTTGCTGCTAGCAACGTTGATTATTGCATCGTTCTTAATGAGTTGTGGCTGTTTTATTTCAATTTCCATTCTTAGAAAAAACGATGAATTTCAAAATGTACTCAGAATCAATGAAGAGCGCCTCCGACTTGCCATGCGTGGCACCAGCGATGGATTGTGGGACTGGGATATTCTCGGTAAGCGTGTCTACTATTCGCCTCGTTTGATGGAAATACTAGAAGAAGGCAGTGATGAAGCGGTACGCAGCGAAAAATATTTTTCCAGATATATCGAGCCAAAACATCGACCTCACGTACGTGCAGGCATGAAGAAAGCTTTGCATACCAATTCCATTTATGAGACCGAGTTCCGTGTCGTCACGATATCTGGAAAATTACGGTGGGTCAGATCCAGGGGACAATCGACGCTTGATGCTAACGGGAGACCGGTACGCATGGTGGGAGCACTCACGGATATCACCGAGCGTAAGGAGGCGGAGTTAGCATTGCAGGATTCACGGACGGAGCTACGGAATCTGGTTGATCATCAGGCAAGAGCAAAGGAAGATGAGCGCAAGCGCATCGCCCGCGAGATCCACGATGAACTGGGCAGTATGCTGACCGGTATCAAGGCTTATGTCTACGTGTCGATAGAGCGCGCCGTCAGCGCAGGGCACGCTCCCGAGCCGCTGCTGGTTCATGTCACTTGCATGGCTGATGCCGCGATGGAAACAGTGCGCCGGGTGATCGCCGACCTGCGACCAAGCGTAATAGACGACCTAGGTATTTGGGTAGCGTTGGAATGGTACGCAGAGCAAATTCAGGAGCGCTCCGGACTGCAATGTAATTTTGCTATTAGCAAACGTGCAGCGATGGTCACACTTGATGCCGAGCGCAGCATCATGTTGTTTCGGATAGTGCAGGAAGCAATAACCAACGTGGTACGCCACGCGGAGGCGTCAAAGATAATGATTCGTATCTTACGCCACAAAAATATTATCCTGGTCGAAATCAAGGATGATGGCAAAGGCATTGAAACGGGACAGTTATTGAGCGGTGAAGCTTGGGGCATACTTGGCATGCACGAGCGTACCCGGTATTTCGGGGCGCAACTTAACGTTAGAGGAGTATCTGGAATGGGTACGACCGTGAGATTGCGCCTGCCCCTCGATCAGTCATTGCCAGAATAAAAAAACGTCAGCTTTGATTGACAGAAACCTTCATAACTTCCGACTCTGTTATTGCGCTCAAGCGTCTGATAGAAGTGCTGCAAGACGCTGGAACCCAGCTGCCGGTCGTCCCGACGGTCATCCCAGACTACTGTCTTACAATACCATTTTAGTATGGACCACAGGTCGACCGCATACATCATCGCCGCCTACTTGATTGCTTTGCTGATCTCGACCAATGCGACACAACCTTATCATTTATACGGAGTGCCTAAAAAGTCATACTTCTAACGGGGTTTCTGGCGACTATTCTGCTTGATGCGTTTCCGTTTGTGCCTGCACCACGGTGACGACAATGACGTTAAAAATATCATCCATACTGCAACCGCGTGAAAGGTCATTCGCTGGTTTTTTCAACCCTTGTAGCAACGGGCCGATTGCGACCGCACCGCCAACGCGTTCGGCCATCTTGTAGCCAATGTTACCGGCGTCCAGATTGGGAAAAATCAGAACATTCGCCTTACCCTTGACTTCCGATCCCTTGACTTTGCGCTCGGAAATTTCAGCTACAAGCGCTGCGTCAAGTTGTACATCGCCATCAATTGCCAACCCTGGTCTAAGCTCCTTCACCCGTTTGGTCGCTGCGGTGACTTTATCGACCGAGATGTGGTGCGCGCTGCCACTGGTTGAGAACGACAGCATGGCTACTCGCGGTTCTTCCATCAATAGTTGACGTGCGCTGTCGGCTGCCGCCATCGCGATCTCCGACAATTCCTCCGCACTTGGGTCCACCACCAAAGCGCAATCGGAAAAGATGATACCTCCTTTAAATGAGTGAAATGGCTCACAAAGCATCATCAGGAAGAAACTCGACACCAGCTTAAACGGCTTTCGTATGCCGATAATCTGGATAGCATTGCGCACCACATCAGCGGTGGTACGAACGGCCCCGGCAACAGAACCGTCAGCATAGCCAAGCCGCACCATAAGGTTAGCGTAGCAGAGCGGGTCCAGTACATTGATCCTGGCTTGCTCCAAAGTCATGCCCTTACCTTTTCGTAAGGAAAATAATTCTTCGGCAAAAGTTTCACTATAGGCAGAATCTGCAGGATCAATTAAATTAATCTGGCTTAGATCAACGCCCTCAGCGTCAGCCAATGCATTGATCCTGGCCCGCTCTCCTACTATGATGATTTCTGCGACACCTTCGCTGCTGGCGCGCGCCGCTGCGTGTAGCACGCGTGGATCATCGCCTTCGCATAACACCATTTTTTTAGGGCAAATACCCGCCTGCTCGATGATGCGGTGTAGTGCTTTCATACGTATTTTCTCCGAAATGGATTGCTGGAAAATCGTTCAGGCTGTCCACCTGCTCTGGCAAAAAAAGAGATTAACCTTTGACTGAAAAAAATGCTGGGCCACTCAGTACAATCTGCACTTGGGCCCTGCAATCACATTTCCCGGAAGAGTTGTAGACCGACGATTACTACTTCAAATTTTTACTAATAATATTCGCTGATAATATTTACTAATAATACTTACCGACAATATCCGCTAATAAATTATGCGTAAAGCAATCAAACGTAATCTTTATATTTTTCCAGCAACCGCACTGGCTTGCTCAATGCATCGCGTCGGAACGGGTCACCCAGTTCACGCGTACACATGATCTCGATGATGGTGGTTTTGCCTTCGTTCATTTGCATGGCTATGGCTTTTTTCAGTGCCGGTCCT
>NZ_JASJXA010000072.1:0-11290 GCF_035018905.1 Glaciimonas sp. Gout2
GCGTTATGTAACAGATTTCATACCCATAATAATATTTGGTCAAATGGCCTTGTTACTCGGTATATTCTCTATTTTGTCAATTTCATGGAATAAGACTTCTAATCGATACATCATTTTTTTGAAAATTACTGCGTTATGTTCAGGGTTATATGTGGCTTACCTGTCGCAATCTCGTGGTGTATGGCTGACTATACCTATTTTTATTTTATTGGGTATTGTGGTAACAAAAAATGTTAGCTCTCGTTATAAATTTGGAGTCATTTCTGTTTTTTTCGCTTTATTAGTAGGTGTATCTTACTTTGGTAATATAGTAAAAGATCGTGTAGCTGTAGCGGAAACGGATATAAGCCAATACTCAGTTGGATCCGATGTTGATACTTCTTTAGGCATTCGCCTCCAGCTTTGGCGTGCGTCGTGGATGCTATTCACCGAGCACCCACTCATTGGGGTAGGTGTAGAAGGCTTTTCAAAAGAACTACATAATTTGGCAAAAAGAAAAGTCATTACACCCTTATCGGCGACATTTGCACACTCTCATAACGAAATATTATTTACGATGTCAAGATTTGGCGTATTCGGTTTGTTAGCAATACTCGGTTTATATTTTATACCTGCATATTATTTTATTAGAGAGATACGCGATGATGATCCCGAAGTGCGATATACCGCCGCAATGGGCGCAGCACTAACTATTGGATTTTTTACATTGGGATTAGTTGATGTTGTATTTTTATGGTGGGAAGTCTATCCATTTTATTCAATCAGCATAGCATTGTTACTCACCTATATTATCAAACGGAAAGATATTATATTTAAGCAACGATCCGATCTATCGTCGCATCATCTTTCTAGTGCGTCTTAATTAAGCAAATTTGTTAAAAGTTGCTTTTTCCGGAAGGGGCTCATATCCAGATGTCAACATGAACATCTTATTAATGCGCACAAAATAATCATCCTCCTCAAGTCTAGGTGTCGGTGATGACCGGCACACTGACGTCAGAAATAACCGTTCACGCAATCAGTGACCTCCGCTGATCTGTCCGATGAAAATGATCGTCCACCTTGTTGCTATTCCAATGCTAACGCCACTACTTTCGATCTAATAATTTGATCAGGTGATGGTCGATTAATACCGTAAAAATTCTAGTTTGCCAGCGCTAGGTGATGGATCACTTACGCCAAAAAGATATGGAATCGCCGGTATTTAATCAGCGCAGGGAGGCAGATCCAGTCACAAGATAGCTTTAAACAGGTTAAGTACATGTCAAATTTCCATTAATTCCATGTATACACCTTTGATTGATAAGGAAATCATCTAATTCGAGCATGGTTATGGGGCAATAAACGCGATTAATTTCTCGAGAGCACTATAATTCCGCTTGGTTGGTAACAATGTAACTTTTTGTTACGCCGTTATTTGTCAGGTTGCTTGCCAAATTCGCCGTTATCGATATAGGCGAGCACAAGAAATTATGATTCATTAATAAGGAAAGAAATTGAAAAAAACATTATTTGCTCTAGCTGCATTCAGTCTAATTAATGCAAGCGCGCAAGCCCAAAGCAATGTCACTATTTATGGTGTCGTGGATGCGGGTGTGACTTATACGAGCAAAGTTGGCCCAAACAATAACAGCCGTCTAAGTGTAGATTCTGGCGATCTATCGACCTCTCGGATCGGTTTCAAAGGAGTTGAAGATCTTGGTGGTGGCTTAAAGGCAGTTTTTCAATTGGAAAGCGGTTTCAATGTTGACGACGGCTCATTGTCGGTGGCAAATACGCTGTTTGATCGCAAAGCTGTCGTTGGTCTGACCGGTGCATTCGGTATCGTGACTATTGGTCGCCAAACTGATTTCCTGGAGGACATCGGAAGTAAATACACGTCAGCTCAAACATTCGGCGGTAACGGTATCAAGGGTGGTCATTTTAATAATTTGGATCGCGTCGCCGGCACACGCACTAACAATTCGATCCGCTATGACAGCATTATTCACGGTGGATTTACTGGTAGCTTGTACTATGGCTTTGGTGAAGTCGCTGGACAAACCTCTGCCGGGCAGTCTTTTGGTATTGGTGGTAATTATGCCAATGGGCCGTTCGGCATTGGCTTGGCATATTTTCAGACTAAGCTTGCTTCGGGTGCATCAACAGCTAAAGCTGGGGGCAGCAATTTAAAAACATTTACCCTTGGTTCGAGCTATCAACTAGGTCAAGCGAAGCTGTATGGCGCTTGGTCCCAAGTCAAGCAACCATTGGCGACTTCTGTAGCAACTGTAGGTTTGGTTAATATTACCTCTGCAACCAAAGCGAATATCTTTGATGTCGGCGTGGATTATGCGTTTTCTCCAAAAGTCCATTTGTTGGGAAGCGTCATTTATGACCGCGCTGATATAAGCCGCCAAACGGTCGGCTCGACCAAAGTCAGTACTACTCAGCTGAATCTTGGTGTTGACTATTTCCTCTCTAAACGCACTGACGTATACGGGTTTTACAGCAAGCAGCGAGCAAATGGCGTCTATAATCCGGGTGTGATTAATGCCGCTTATAGTAACGCGCCGGCAGATGACAGTAATCAAAGCGTCTTGCGTGTCGGCATTCGTCATAAGTTTTAATTAGTAAACAGTTAGACTGCAACCAGCTGTGCCAACCGCCGCCATTAAAATCCGTGGTTGTTAGTTTGCATATAAGTTAATCGGCGCGTTTCATAACGAGACGCGCCGAATTTCAATTTAAGCATAGATTTTAGCTGCACAATCGCTTTTAAATCTTATGTCCCGCTATGAAAAGTTAATAATTCGTACATGTCATCCGGTGCTGGTTGTTCAAGCCAATCCTTCGCGAAGGCTTTAGCTTGTTTTTTGTATGCAGCCAAAGTGTTGGCACCCATAGAGTTTTCAAATTTAGCTAAAGTGGCGATCCCAGGCTTTCTACGTTAATATTTTCACTGTATTCACCGACTTGTTGGTAGATGCAGATATTTAAATAATGGTGATCCAAAATAGCAGACCGACGTCCCCCATCGCCATCAAACCGCTATTTAAAAGCCAGTGTAATGACGTCGAACTAATTATTTAGGACCTGCATGCGTGTGCATTGCGGTCGTCAAAGCCTGTGCTTGCAAAGTAGCCCGTTCTTGCAACAGGCCACTTTTTTCTTCCCTCAGTTGCTCCATTTTTACTTCTGATTCAGCGATCCGCTTGTCGAGTAGCCACTTCTCTTTTTCTTCGATCGCGCATTGCAAACGTACGTCGCTTAGAGATTGAAGTGCTATTTCCAACGTTTGTTTGAGTTCGGCGCGATCTGTTGTGAGTTGCTGAATTTGATAGGTGAGTTGACTATGCTCGTCTTTGACTATTGCTGCTTGTTGACGTTCTGCGCGAGCGGTTTCCTGCAACCGTTGCACTTCATCGAGTAGTGTAGGAATCTGTGCGAGTTGGGCTTCTTGCTGAGCGAGCCGTAATTGTTGATCGCTGGATTGTTGCCGAATATTTACTAGTTCTTGCTCGCCACGCATTAATTTTTGCTCAAATACGCTCCGTTCTTCGGCGCGTTGGATTGTAGTTGCCTCCTGATAATGCTCGAACTGAGTGCGAGCGTAACCGAGTTGTTGATTCATTGTCACAATCTCGGCCGCACGATCCGCTAGGCGATTTTGTAAGCCTGTATTTTCGGCCTGTGCAGTCGCTAACGTTAAATTGAGTGCACGTTGTTCGGCGCGCAACTGTTCAAATACCTGCTGCGCACGCGCAGCATCGTCTTTTAGTTGCCTATTGGTTTCGGCCGCTATGGCATTTTCTTCGAGCTGACGTTGCAATGTTTCGCCCATCGCTTCCAACTCTTTTTGATGCGCTTCTTGCGCCTGGGTAATTCTTTGCTCTACGTCTGACTGAAGATTGTCATACACACTTTTCATCGCATCAATCAGGTTTGACGGCATACCGACCTCTGCGCTTGCCCTATTTTCCTGGTGCTCTGCCTTCCATCGTTTTAAGAGCGGGGCGATGGTACTTTTGCTACCCGTACTTCCTAGCTCTTCACGAACGCCATCTACCGTCGGATTTTTTCCTTCGGCAATTAATTTATCGGCTGCTTGAATGACATCAGCGTACAAAATTCCAATTCGTCCCATTTTTACCTTTAAATAACGTAATACATAATACGTAATATTACAATAATATAAGTCTAAAGTCTAGGTGGTAATTGCGGTATATAACATGCGATAATGTATGTTATCGCATGTTATATATCAGCTTGTAATGCTATCGTTTGTAATGGACATTACAGGGTTCATTTAAGCGATTTCGAACGGAAATGCATTCTTCAGTTAAAAAATGCCTTAGTACGAATACCTAAAAATCAGCCGTAAAAAATGTGTATTGGTTGCGAAGGCGAAGGCACAGTCAATGGCTGCGAGCAATCTCCACAATGGATCGCCACAATGAGATGGGGGAAGGTGCATGAAGATTCGTATCGAGGATGGTAAGGTTGCAGTCATTGAGAGCGTTGGCGACTCTGTCGCTCAGCGGCAACAACAGCATCGAGAATTTCTTGCCGCGGCGACTTCGGATAACACGCGCCGGACTTACCGCTCGGCGATTCGCCACTATCTGGAGTGGGGCGGGGTGCTGCCTGCGGACGAATCAATGATGCTTCGCTACCTTCTGAGCTATTCGCAATTACTTAATCCAAGGACTTTAGCGTTACGTTTAACAGCGCTATCTCAATGGCATATTCAGCAAAATTTTCCAGATCCGGCAGCGACCCTCAATGTGCGTAAAACGCTGTTGGGGATACAGCGCAAAAATGGTCAGCCAGCCCGAAAGGCAAAAGCGTTGCCAGTAGAAGATTTGGCGCTAATCGTCACTGCCTTAACACACCAGGGAACATTAAAAGCGCTTCGTGATAGCGCTTTGCTGCAGATTGCCTACTTTGGTGCGTATCGGCGGAGCGAGGTCGTACGTCTTCAAGTCGAGCACGTCTCCTGGGAGCCCGAGGGAGTGCTCATAACATTGCCGCGTTCAAAGACCGACCAGAAAGGCGAGGGAATTACCAAGGCAATTCCCTTCGGCGAGCAAGTTTGTTGTCCACCCAATGCTTTGCGTACTTGGTGTCGGGCAGCGAACATTTCTTCAGGGGCAATATTCAGAAGTATCAACAAATGGGAGCAAATTGGTGTTGATGCATTGCACGAGGCTAGCCTCAACAGTATTTTGACTGCGGCTGCGGTGCTAGCTGATTTGCCCTATGTTCCACAGTTAAGTAGCCACAGCTTAAGACGCGGATTAGCAACTAGCGCCTATCGTGCTGGAGCGCGATTTCAAGATATTAAAAGACAGGGCGGTTGGCAACACGATGGGACGGTACAAGGTTACATCGAAGAAGCAGGGCGTTTCGAGGAAAATGCTGCAGGTCATTTATTGCGCAAATCAAAGTAAGGCAAGCGTAAACCTATCGTTTTATTTCTACAAAACGATTAGAAGGGTGAGCGTCGATTACGGTTTTTTCTTTATCTAAATCACCAAACTGATTTATACGCATTTTACGTCACATTTATTTTGATGCGTGATGTTAACCGTTAAGGGTTAAGCATTAAGTATTAATGGCGTTTTTCGACCATCATAAACGAGGAGTTTTAGCGACTTCCTTTGTCAATATTCCCTTTAAATTTACGCCGCTTTGTATGCGTGGTGTATATCGACCATGCAGTTTTAACGCGCTGTTATAGATTGTCGCAAAACAACATTGAGACCTGTTACTTTGAGAAAAATTACCACCCATTAAGCTTCTGGAATTTCTATTAAGGCTGTGGGAACTTTTGATAATTGGGTGAAGTCTAGCGCTTACGTTCGCTGTGTTTTCCATGAACGTAAACCACCTTGATAATCTACGAAAGGAGCAAAAAAAATGAGCTACCTGGATCGTGATACTTACGGCATATATAGAAATAATCCAAATGGAGGCCCAGGGCCAGATGTGCTTGGAGCGGATACGTTAATAGGGAACGACGTTTGCAATCAGTCTGGCGAGGACTTGGGTGATATCAAAGAATTGATGATCGATACACGTACCGGTAAGGTTAGCTATGCGGTTCTATCTTTTGGCGGCTTTCTTGGAATGGGAGAAAAGTTATTTGCTGTTCCATGGGGTGTTTTGAAGCTTGACTCAGTCAATCAACGCTTCATTCTTGACGTCGACAAAGATCATCTGAAGAGCGCCCCAGGTTTCGATAAAGATCATTGGCCCGACATGGCAGATCAAAGTTGGGCAAGTGAAATTGACACTTACTATGGATCAAACAGGTACGGCGATTCCACGCCAAGACTGTAATCGCTAAATGAATAGCGGCACAGTAGTAGCGGGCAGATAGTTATCTGCCTGTTTTTTGATTATATGCACAAATCAGGATAATCGATCGCTTGTAAAATTAAGGAGAAGTTGCTATGGCGACTGCGAGCAAACGTGTCCTTTGGAAAGGAGCGATATCGTTCGGGCTGGTACACATCCCCATTGCATTGCATTCTGCAACAGCGGAGCAAGGTCTCAATTTCGATTGGCTTGATAAACGTAGCATGGACCCCGTCGGTTATAAGCGAATCAATAAGAAAACGGGCAAGGATGTCGATAAAGAAAATATCGTCAAAGGATTCGAATATGAGGATGGCCAATATGTTATTTTATCGCAGGAAGAAATAGCGGCGGCCTATCCAAAATCTACTCAAACAATTGAAATCGAAAGCTTTGTTGACGCTGGTGATATACCTTTTTTATATCTTGAGCGACCCTATTACGTGTCGCCGATCAATAAAGGCGCCAAGGTCTATGCGTTGCTCCGCGAAGTGTTAATCAAAACAGGAAAAGTAGGCATTGCCAAAGTAGTGATTCAGACCAAGCAGCATTTGGCAGTATTAATGCCTTGTGGCCCAGCGCTGGTCTTGGATTTGTTGCGCTGGGGAACAGAGGTTCGAAATTGGGATGAGCTTGATTTACCGGAAGAAGGAATCAAAGCGAGCGGTATCAGCGAAAAAGAAATGACGATGGGTGAACAGTTGGTCCGGGATATGAGCGCAAAGTGGAACCCGGAGGACTTTACCGACTCATTCAAAGAGCAAATCCTTCAATTGGTAGAAGATAAGGTCAAAGCTGGCCAGACCGAAACCGTTTCTCACATTGACAAAGAGCCAGGCGAATCCTCGGCCAGTGCTCGCATCTACGATCTCACGGAGATGTTACAGCGGAGCCTGAGCAATATGGGCAAATCGGCTAAACCGATCGCGAAGCCAAAGGCCGCAACAACAAAGCCTAAAGCCGCCGCAACCAGAACAAAAAAATCAGTGACCAAACGTAAGGCCAGTTAAAGACTATCGGGAGATCGTCATGACGCGCGCTGATCCACTCAAGGTTTATAAAAGTAAACGCGACTTCACCAAAACGTCAGAGCCCGAAGAGGGTGGGACAGATGACAGTATTGGACACGCTTTTGTTGTGCAGAAACACTGGGCGTCGCGCTTGCATTATGACGTACGTCTCGAATATAACGGCACCATGCGGAGCTGGGCCGTGCCAAAAGGTCCGAGTTATGATCCGAAAGATAAGCGGATGGCAGTTCAGGTTGAAGATCATCCGGTTGCCTACAATGAATTTGAAGGAGAAATTCCCGCCAGGCAATACGGTGCAGGGAAGGTGATCATTTGGGATAAGGGCATTTGGCAGCCACTTAACGATCCAGAAGTCGGATTACGAGAAGGTAATTTAAAATTCTCACTGAAAGGCCATAAATTACATGGCAATTGGGCTTTGATTCGTTTAAAAAATACAAGCGATAACGTGATAACGAATAAAAAGCCATCATGGTTGCTAATCAAGGAAAAAGACGAATTCGCGCAACCGGCTATTGCATATAGCGTCGTCGACGAAATGCCAGATAGCGTCGCCACGTTACAGCTACCGCCAGAAACCGGCAAAACAAAAGCAACGAGAAAAAGGACCGCTAAGTCACAGTCGCAGTCAAGGTCAAAGTCAAAAATAAAAACTAAAATTAGAACGACCAATAAAGTTGAAGATATTTTAGACCCGATAACGGCAGTCAAAGCTTCACCTAAACTCTTAACTAAGAAAGCAGTTGATCCAAAACAAGATGGCGTTCCGGCGGGTGCCATAAAGGCAGCGCTCCCGACAAAATTGATTCCTCAATTAGCGACCTTGGTCGATAGCGCGCCGATCGACTCGACAGAATGGCTTTATGAGATTAAATACGATGGCTATCGTTTATTGTCTCGAGTCGCTGGTAACAAAATCACATTGATGACGCGCAATGGACACGATTGGACGGAGAAATTACCTGCTTTAAGAGATGCGTTGAAGGACGCCAGACTTCCCAATGGCTGGTATGACGGTGAGATAGTAGTGCAAGGAGAAAAAGGAATCCCTGATTTTCAAGCATTACAGGGCGCGTTCGATACACACGAAACCCAGCGTATCGTCTATTTTTTATTCGACCTTCCTTTTTATGACGGTTTCGACCTGAGGCAATCAGCGCTAATAGCAAGGCGAGCGTTGCTGAGGACTTTGGTCGGAAAAATTGAGTCCCCGATACTCCGATTCAGCGAAACCTTTGAAGCGAATGGCGCAGACATTGTGGCATCTGCTTGCCGACTTGGAATGGAGGGCATCATTGGGAAAAAGCGGGACGCGCACTATGTGAGCAGACGCTCCAATGATTGGATTAAATTGAAGTGCAGTCATCGACAAGAGTTTGTCATTGGCGGCTATACCGACCCTCGGGGAAGCCGCACAGCGATGGGATCATTGTTACTTGGGGTCCATGACGCAGATGGGAAATTGCGTTACGCAGGCAAAGTGGGCACAGGCTTCAATGAAAAAACATTACGCTCGCTACTCGTCAAATTAAATGCCATAAAAAGTGAGCAAAATCCCTTCACTGCAACTAGCGACCTCCGACCAGATGGGCATTGGGTGAAACCGCAATTGCTCGCTGAAGTTTCCTTTGCAGAGTGGACTAAAAGCGGGCGAATACGGCATCCTGTTTATCAAGGCTTGCGCAATGATAAACCCGCGCGGGCGATTGTTCGAGAAGTGGCCCGGCAGCCGGATAATCGTGTAGATGGGCACGCGGATTCATTGACTACGCTACCGCCGTCGTTAAAGATTACTAATCCGGAACGTGAGATTGATCCGGATAGTGGGATTACTAAAATTGAATTATTGCGGTTTTATGCGTTGGTGGCACCTTTGATGATGCCGCACCTTAAAGGTCGGCCAGTCTCTTTATTGCGCGCCCCGGATGGCGTTGGAAAACAGGTATTTTTCCAAAAACACCTTGCAATGGCGCATATGACAGGCGTGTCGGAACTGGCCGCTAAGCTTGATCCTGAACACGAACGTTTACTGGAAGTGGTCCGTCCTGAAGGATTATTGTCAGCCGCGCAAATGAACGTTATTGAGTTTCATACCTGGAACGCGGTCAAGACTGCCATTGATAAACCGGATCGCATGACTTTTGATCTCGATCCGGGCGAGGGCGTTAACTGGACAACGGTACAGGAATCAACCTTGCTGATAAAAGCGATGCTGGATCAATTAGGGCTTACCTCATTTGTAAAGACCAGCGGTGGAAAAGGATTTCACATCGTCGTCCCTTTGGCCAAGCACTATGGATGGGAAGTGGTGAAGGCATTCTCGCGGGCAATCGTCGCGCATTTAGTCTCGGCACTTCCAACCCATTTTGTCGTAAAAAGCGGGCCACGCAATCGTGTCGGCAAGATCTTCGTCGATTATTTACGCAATGGCTTTGGGGCGACCACCGTGTGCGCTTGGTCCGCAAGGGCAAGACTCGGACTTGGCGTATCGGTGCCAATACGTTGGGACGAGGTAAATCACGTCACCAGTGGAGCGCATTGGACGGTCCAAACAATTCATACACGGTTAGATCAAGGTAACCGTCCCTGGGACGCATACGCAAAGTCTGCGCAGGGATTGGCGGTTGCCATGAAAAAATTAGGCTTTAAACTGGATGGAAACGATTATGGGGAATAAGGTGGTGAGGCCATTGGACGTGGCGTCGACCATTCTAAAATTTTCCATCCAAATATTAAAGAAAGGCCTTAATGCGTCGCTTACAGAGAAATCGTGCGTGTAGACAATGAATTTTAATCAGATGAAATAGCAGTGTTGCTGAAAAAGAGCATTAAGGATGGATAGCCAAAAAGAGACAGATTCAATTTATACTGTATATGCATACAGTTGTTATGGTAAGCTTTGATCTCGGTGTTAAGAATTTTAGGGATAACTTATTATGACAGCCTCTCATTCCATTATTGCAAAACCCGCTTTCTCTGAAGGCGCTAAGACTGGCTTACGCCTAGGTATCGGCGGTCGTGAAATATCGATCTGCCGTGATAATCGTAAGCGTTATTACACGCCCAATCCAATTGTCGAATGGAGGACGGGATTAACGTCGGGATATGTGGAGTTATTGTTTCTTCGCATATGGTTGATTCGTCTGTGCGCAGCGCAGTAAAGGGAAGATGGATGCTTCAGCGTGCTGGATAATTCCACGATCCTTACGGACTGATGCTTTTTACCGATGGGCACCATTTTGAACTTCACCAACATAATTCGCGTAATGGGCTAGCAACAGATTTGTACTATCTGAATTCCAAAAATGGTGAATGTGCTAGAAAATCGCTTTTATTATCTCGATAACTTCCATATCGTTTTGGATTGGGTTTCAGGTCGTTATAGCGATCTCCTGACTTGCGAAGAGGGTGAATTCATTCGCAACTTCCGTTTGTTGCCGCAGGCATCAAGAGCGCTACTAGTCCGATTGGTTATGCGCAAGGGAGACTTATTTCGGTCGAGTAAACTGGCATACAGTGAAATAGGAGCAATAGAAATAGCAATTGCTCCTTTGATAGAACTTGGCTGGATTGATCGCAATCCACTTCTGAAACTGGAAGCAATGTTTGGTTTATTAAAAAAAACCGAAATTGCGCATATTTTCGGTTCCGCGCTTTTGAAAAACGCTGTTATTAAAGCGAAAAAAACGGAGCAATTATTAGCACTCACTACGCTCACTAACGACATACTCGTCACACAGAATTTTTCCAGTTGGTATCCAGAGTCGGAGGAGTGTGTCTATCAAGTTTGTATAAGGGTTATTTGCGACCATATAAAATTGTTATTTTTTGGAAATCTGCATCAAGACTGGACGGAATTCGTTCTGGCTGACCTGGGCGTTTTCAGATATGAGAAAGTTACCTTAACGTCGTTATCC
>NZ_JASJXA010000073.1:0-11002 GCF_035018905.1 Glaciimonas sp. Gout2
GCTTTATTGTGCCTTGTATTGTCATGGAACGAATCGTTCTGGTCGCTTAATCTTGGCGCTGCCAATGCCGGAACGCTCGCTTCGCTGATTGCCTCCTATTCCAGTCCGGAGGGATTATTCTGGTCAAAGCTTTCCGCTGCGTCGTTGATGGCCATCGCGCCAATCATCGTATTTGGCTGGTTCTGCCAGAAGCAATTGGTGCAAGGCCTGACCTTTGGCGCGGTTAAATAAGCTGGCGTAATCAACACATTGTGTTGGTTGCAGATGGATTCAAAGCAAATCTATTAAAAAATTCTAAGGACACACCATCATGGCTTTCCTGACATTAAACAATCTCGATAAATATTTTGATGCACATCACGCCATCAAAGGAATCAATCTAGAGATTCAAAAAGGTGAATTTGTCGTTTTTGTTGGCCCATCCGGCTGCGGAAAATCGACCTTACTCCGATTGATTGCGGGTCTGGAGCCGGTGAATGGCGGCAACCTGACACTTGATGGAAAGGACATCACCCATTTACCCTCTTCCAAACGCGATTTGGCGATGGTGTTCCAATCCTATGCTTTGTATCCGCATATGACCGTTTTCGAGAACATGTCGTTTGCATTGAAACTGGCTGGCGTCGACAAAGCGATCATCCGTGAGAAGGTCAACAAGGCCGCCAGCATCCTCAACCTGACCGAGTATCTGGAACGCACACCGAAGGCACTATCCGGCGGACAACGGCAAAGGGTCGCTATCGGCCGTGCAATCGTACGTGCGCCAAAGGTATTTTTATTCGACGAACCGTTATCAAATCTCGACGCTGCTTTACGTGGACAAACCCGTATCGAAATTGCCCGCCTTCATAGAGAGTTGGGCGCCACCACGATTTACGTTACCCATGATCAGGTCGAAGCCATGACGCTAGCTGACCGCGTAGTCGTTTTACGCGACGGGTTGATTGAACAGGTTGGCTCACCATTGGAGTTGTACGACCGTCCCGCCAATCAATTCGTTGCACAGTTCATTGGTACGCCGAGCATGAACGTGTTGCCGCTTTCGGGTCTTCCACACCCGCCGAAAGTTGGTCAATCGTTGCCAGAAGGCGGATTCGTCGGCATCCGCCCCGAGTATGTTGAACTGAGTACCGTATCGGGCGAAGGCTATTCGGCCACGGTGGACGTCGTCGAAGCACTCGGTGCTGAAACGCTGATCTATTCGACGATGGAAAACGGCTTGCAGATTGTCGCAAGGCGCAATGAGCGCTCATCCCTTAGCGCAGGCGATCATGTCAGCCTGCTCTTGGATCAACAACATATGCACATCTTTGATCGCGCAGGAAAAGTACATGCAACCGCTCGCTAACCACTCTCTTATGTCACATACAAATCCTGCATCTATCAAGCGCATTTTGCATCTTGGTGTCGGCGCATTCCATCGCGCGCATCAAGCGTGGTATCTGAACCGCCTGATCGATAGCGGCGAAACAAAATGGACGCTTGCGGCAGGCAATATTCGGCCCGATATGGTCCAGTTGCTGAGCGATCTACATTCACAAGGTGGCGAATACACGCTGGAAACAGTCACTCCTGCGGGCATATTTTCCTACGAGCGCATACGTTCTATCAGTGATATTTTGCCATGGACGCCTGATTTGCATGCCGTGGTCACAATGGGCCGCCATCCAGACACCAGAATTATTTCCTTCACCGTGACTGAAGCTGGTTATTACCTGAATCAACACCAACAGTTAGATCTATCCTATGCAGATTTACGTTCGGATCTTGAGCAAGGCACGCAACTGACAATTTATGGTGCGATATGCAGCATATTGCGCGCCCGGCGAGAGGAAGATGCGGGGCCGATTACTTTACTTTGTTGCGATAATATTCGCAGCAATGGTGACCATTTCAGAACCGGCCTGTTTGATTTTCTGGAACGTCGCGGCGAATCTGAATTACGCAATTGGGCTCAAGACAATACGACATGCCCGAATGGCATGGTTGATCGCATTACGCCAAAGCCACCGGTTGAAACAAAGGGTCGCGTAAAAGCGGCAACAGGCTTCCCTGACCAATGTGCTGTGATGGCTGAAGATTTCTGTCAATGGGTCGTTGAAGATCATTTCTGTAATGGTCGGCCGCCATGGGAAAAAGTCGGCGTAGAAATGGTGTCTTCAGTCTTGCCGTATGAAGAAGCAAAAATTCGTATTCTGAACGCTAGCCATAGTTGTATCGCGTGGGCAGGTGCGCTGAAAGGATTCGATACTATTCATGCCGCATTAGCTGACAAAACCATCGCGCAGATGGCCTTTGATTATGTCACCAACGACGTCATTCCTTGTTTGTCACCCAGTATCATTGATCTGGCCCTGTATCGAGATACAGTGTTAGACCGCTTTAGCAATCCTCATATCAACGATACGATCGAACGGGTTGCCGCAGATGGTTTTGCCAAAATACCGGGTTTTATTGCGCCAACCATCGCTGAACGCCTGGCGCAAAACCAACCGTTTGACAGTACTGCCACGCTGCCGGCACTTTTTTTGATTTTTCTCCAACAGAGGGCTGAAGGGAGAGTTGCGTTTCCTTATAAAGATCAGGCCATGGGTGAAGCGATTGTTACCAACATTCTTAATGCAACGGATTGTGTGCAGGCATTTTGTAGCAACGCCCTTCTCTGGGGGCCGATCGCAGGAGACCCGACGCTTGAAGCAACCGTTCGCCGTGCGTATCTTTCAATAAAAGGAAATCTATAATGACAAGCCTTGATCGTCTTCACAAAAAACACGCCATACTCACTGGCGCAAATGGTGGCATTGGACTTGCAGTAGCGGCTGCTTATTTGCAGGAAGGAGCGCTTTGCACTGTGGCAGATTTACCTGCCGAACCATCCGCTGAGTTAGCGTTATTGATGGCATCGCATTCAGATCGGTTGATCTATGTATCCACCGACGTCACGCAGTCCACTTCTGTCGCATTAATGATTGACCGTGCCAGTCAGACGTTCGGACCAGTGGATACATTTTTCAATAATGCCGGTGTGTTTGATATGGCGCCGTTGCTTGACTCGGATGAGGCGATGTATCAGCGTTTGTTTGATGTTAATGTCAAAGGCATGTTCTTCTCCATGCAAAAGATTCTAGCGCAAATGGTCAGCTTTGGCACGCAGGGAACGGTTATCAATATGGCGTCGCAGGCGGGACGCCGCGGCGAGGCGTTGGTATCACATTATTGCGCGACGAAAGCGGCGGTCATCAGCTATACCCAATCTGCCGCACTGGCGATGGCCCCTTTCGGCATCCGCGTGAATGCTATATCACCGGGTGTTGTAGACACGCCAATGTGGGGTCATGTTGATGCTTTATTCGCCCGATATGAAGGCCTCAAGTTGGGAGAAAAGAAAATAGCCGTAGGACAGGCAGTTCCTCTTGGTCGTATGGGACATCCGGGAGAAGTTGCGGGTGCCGCCATTTTCCTTGCTAGCGCAGAATCGGCCTATATTACCGCCCAGACGCTGAACGTAGATGGTGGTAATGTCATGAGTTAAACATCGTAAAAGCATGCATACAAGAGTATGCATGCAAAGCAAAACAGAACTGAAATAGCTCTAAAGGAGACAGCATTGAACACCAAACTCCCCTCCCGTAACCCGGAACTCGAATATCACGAATTCAGTGAGTTTTTACGTTTTTTGGAGCATGGCGTTCCTGACCCGCTTATTCGCTGGCACTACCACGATGTATACGAACTTCATTTCATTATTAAAAGTAGTGGGAAGCTATTTGTCGGTGACTATATTGGAGACTTCGCGCCGGGTAATCTGGTACTAACCGGCCCAAGGTTACCCCACAACTGGATTTCTTCCAACATTCCCGCAGAGGGCATTCCCTCTCGTGACATGGCGATCCAATTCGGTCATACACCGCTGGAACTGGCAGCTAAGTACATCCCTGAATTACGGGAAATAATGCCCTTGCTGGAACGTGCCAAGTACGGCATTGAATTCCTTAACATGAGCGAGCAGGTAGAACCGGTATTTTACCGAATACGAGAAGCGAAGAATGTCAATCGGTTTGCAGAATTTCTAAATTTGCTTGGCATTTTAGCCAGAAGCAACTCCTACCGTCTATTGTCCAGTGCTCAGATGCAGTCATTCGATGACGATGCTTCGATGGCACAAATCAATACCGTATTTAATTACATTACGGAAAACTATCGGACGCCGATTTCAGCCGATTTTTTGGCGACCAGATTAAATATGTCCCCCGCCAAGTTTTCGCGATTTTTTCGGAAGGCTACAGGAAACAGTTTCACTGACTTTGTTAATCAAATTCGCATTAATAAAGCCTGTCAGTTACTGATGAATTCGGAACAATATGTGACCAATATTTGCTACGAAGTCGGGTTCAATAATGTTGCAAACTTTAATCGTCGATTCCTGGAGATGAAAGGCATCACGCCCAAGGAATTTAGGGCGCAATCTGAAGGCCGATTCGGTACCTAACGGCGCCGCGGAAGGCTGCGTTCGGCGGTGCGCAGACCACCATCCACTGAAGCCGCCAAGTAAGTACAGAGAGATAAAACATTCGCAACAACCTGGCAGTGTCACTCAAGGCTTTTTAAACCTGCTCAAACAGCCGCTGTTCAATATATTCACCTTGCTCAGCACTAGGAGGACAAGCAAATAAACCACCTCCGATATGTGTCGTAAATTGATTCAGCATATCGAGTTTAGCCTTTTTTTCAAATATCTTTGTGAAGCCCGTCCTTGGATCTCTTTGATAGCACTGGAATAATAGGCCCGCATCAAAAGTCATCGCTTGACGCCAAGGCGGCCAGGGCTCGGCGATACTGGCTACACCATTGTCGTGAGCGTAAGCCCTTCGAAGAATCTCTGCACCGCCGTTATTTGCGGGAGCGGCCAGACGTGCATGTGCACTTTCTGCACTGACCGGATTACCATCATTGTCGTTGACATCGAAATCCATTGGATCGAATTCGTGTTGTTTACCAATCGGTGCACCCGAGTATTTATGACGTCCGCCCGTTTCCTCCTGACATCCTAACTCCATCCGATCCCAATGCTCCAGCGCGATACGGGTCGAACGAATGACCATATACGTTTCGTCCCGCATCCAACTTGGACCTTCGTCACCGACCCACACGAATTGCTTCATAGCCGCGCCATTATTAGGCCGGATTTTCATGGTTCCGTCTTTAAAGTCCATTTGATCGCGTGGCGTTTCACCAGATTGAACCCCTGACGAAAACCGTTTGGGCTCAACGAATTTTTACCATACCACAAGCCAATCCAACCAAGCGACGAATAGCATGTTCTGCCACCTGTGGATCGTCTGAACACGCCTGTATCGAAATATCACCGCCAGTGCGCTCAGCAATCAATTGATCCCTCATAAAACGTGGCAAAACGCCCAGAGCGGCCGGTCGTTGTTTGGCTAGGCCATAAAGTCAAAGAAATAAGACTTGAATACTCGGTTAAGAGACTGAAGCGAGCATAGAAAAGTCAAATAAGAGCGAATTGCTCGCCCAACGGGTCGGTGATGAATGCGCTAGTCAGAATATCGATATTGATTGTCTGATAATCGATATTTAACTCCTATAAGACAAGTGCTAAGATCTAATCACTGAGTTAACACGGCGCCCGCGCCGCCTCTCCCAACTACTTTTAAAGGCCCAATTATGAGCAGAAGAATCATCGATTTATCCGTCGTCCTGCAAGAGGGCATTCCATCGGATCCGGAAGAATTTTTGCCGCGCATCAAATACACGGACAATAAGGAAGGTGCCCGGCAGTTGGCTGATTATTTCCCTGGGCTTGATCCAGCTGATCTACCTGGCCGCGAAGGATGGGCGGTCGAGTTCGTTCAGATGAGCACTCATGCAGGAACTCACATGGACGCGCCGATCCATTACCGATCACTCCAAGACGACGGTACCCCGGCAATGAGTATTGACGAGGTACCTCTCGAATGGTGTTTTGGGCCTGGCGTAAAGCTTGACTTTAGGCATCTACCAGATGGTCATGTGGTCACGCCTGCGGAAATCGACGCAGAATTAACGCGCATAGGCCACAAGTTAGAAGCTGGCGATATCGTCCTTGTTAATACAGCGGCGGGTATTCGATACGGACAACAGGATTTCATTCACCGAGGCTGCGGAATGGGCCGGGACGCCACCTTACACCTTACGCGCCAAGGTGTCCGGGTTGTTGGAACCGATGCTTGGAGCTGGGATGCGCCGTTTAGCTTTACGCAGAAACGCTTCGAGGAAACGCAAGACGCCTCGATCATTTGGGAAGGACATTTTGCCGGTAGCACCGTGCCTTATTGCCAGATCGAAAAGCTCGCGAATCTTGAACAACTGCCTCCGCATGGCTTTGAAGTTATTTCTTTGCCGATCAAGGTAGCAAAAGCCTCAGCTGGTTGGGCGCGACCTGTCGCGATTATCAGTGAATGACGATATGCTCACTGGGGCGCCGATCATCAATCTGTTTGGCGAGCCGCCCGCTCCCGTATGGCTGCGCCGCGCCCGATTCAAGGCCGGCACAGTTTTTCCCCAGCAGCGTCGCTCATGGGGGCGGCTGCTCTATGCAGTGAAGGGAGTTGCGGAATTTGACGTTGCGGGCGAGCGCTACTTGTCACCTCCTGCTTACGCGATCTGGATTCCTCCTGAAGTCACTCATGCATCACGTGCCAATCTCGACATCGAGTATGTAGTTGTCCACATTGAAAGCGACCGTTGCGTGGACATGCCCACCGAGCCTTGCACATTAGCGCTGAGCGACGTGACCAAAGCCCTGGTGACTGACCTCACGTCGCGAGGTATTGGGCATCCGCGAGCCGAGACTGACCTGCGTATGGTCCAAGTGATAATAGACCAGTTGATCGCCGCCCAGCGATACGCAAGCTATTTACCTGCGACCGATGATCCATTATTAAGTCCGATCATAGCAACGCTCGAATTAAATCCTGGCGATCGGCGTTCCCTTGCGCAATGGGCGGACGAGAGCAGCTCGACGGAGCGCACTTTGTCGCGAAGGTGGCATGCACACTTGTTCATGTCATATAACGAGTGGCGTCAGCGGCTGCGCCTCGTGAAAGCGATCAACATGCTAGAAGCAGGTAATCAGGTCAAAGAGATCGCATATACGCTTGGCTATCAGAACACTTCAGCTTTTATCGAGATGTATCGCCGCCGCACCGGGACCACCCCAGGGGGAAAGGGAAAACTGCGCTGATAAGTAGAGCGCGTTGCGCTACCCAATTTATGCTGCCACGGCTTCTCGCCGTGGCGGAGTCCACCAAGCAACCGTGTAAAGGCGTTTCGCACAATGCGTGTCACCGCCTAGCATTGAGGCGCTGGTGTAGTAACAAGCTTTATTTACCAATATAGGAAATAGAATGCCTAGGATCACACTTACATCAATTGACAAATTGTCGGATGAGCAAAAGCTACAATTCGACCGTTTCCCTGCGAATCTAACACTTGCTTTGCTACGCACGACCGGGGCCACCGCTGGATACCTGTCTCTCGGCGCATCTTTTCCGCGCGGCTTAATCAACGACAAGGACCGGGAGATGATCATCCTACGGGTAGGCGCACTAAGTCGTAGCCAATACGAACGCATGCAGCATCTCCCGCTTGCCCAACAGGCCGGTTGGGACGATAACGCCATCGCTGCGATCGAAGAGGGTCACGGTCCCGATGCGCGGTCGCGGTCTATTCTTCGCTTCGTTGATGAATGTGTAAAAAATGTAAAAGTTTCATCGCCGACGTTCGCTGAAGCGAGGGCATTCTTCAACGACACGCAGATTGCCGAGCTGACGCTTCTGATTGGTCATTACATGATGACAGCACGATTCCTTGAAACTCTTGAAGTACCACTTGACGAGGCAGCAACCTCGTGGAAGAGCATGTAAGGTAACGTCGCTTTACTAGCGAACTGACCTGAGATACAAGCTCATTAGTAGCATAGCGAAGGAGGCTTTTACGGTGAAGCGGTGCTGTCGCTTGCTGATTATAGCCTTGCTGGTTATTATCAGCACCAGAAGCGGGCCACGGTCGTCATTGATACTACGGAAATGGTGCGGGTGAATCCTCCAAATTCAGAGGGATTACCCTTTTCTCAATACCATTTCATCAATTTTTGTTGTTGCGACAGAGCCCTTTTATAACTGTTTCTTAACTAAAGCTATCAATTCGCAAAAGCTGTGAAAGTTTGCGTCAAAATTTTCTTATTTTGAACTATCAGTGTATCGGTGGCCATTGGAACGAATGGCTTCGCCTCCCAAACCAAATACGCAACGTTACCGTCAACAATTTGTGTACGGATCTTAAATGCATCCCAAAATGCTGACTCTGCTCCCTTGAGGAACGCATCGAAAAACGCATGAATTTCTTTTAATCCACGATAAGTTTTGTCTGGGGTGATCACCAAAGATTGTTCGGTATAGTCAACCATGATTGCATCAACTCCTTTTGCAAATGCGCCCAGATGACTCCCGAGAATAGTCCCCGTCTCCGACGTTGCTATAGCGGAATTCGATTTCGAAGACTCTTTAATTGCCGCCACTTTTTCTTGGTCCGACGTTATATTTGAATTCATCATCTTCTTTCTGTAAGGAGTCTTTTTTGACTACAGGTTGCCGCATAAAAAGAGGACTGGAAGTCTCATGTCTGATCAGAAAAATCCACCGATCATTTTTTACCTTGGATTCCCTGCTAAGGTTGACTTTATGAAAGCCAGGCGCCTTGGGCTTCTTCCCAACCGATCACTGCGATTGGCGCACCTTCAGGTGTAATGAAAGTTAAGGGACCTAGAAAGGTCATGTAAAATTCACTGTCGACTGGGAAGTTAGTTTTATCATGACGCGCATTCGCTGATTCGTAACCATAGCCAGGAGCAACTGCGGTGTCACCGCCAGCCGCGACGCCGCCACGGACATCCATCCGCCCCTTGGTCAGGAAGTACTCGCCCGGCCCAACGTGAAAGTGTGGAGCGAAGGATGAGTCTTCGGGGCAATCGAAAATTGCGGTCCAGGCACCCATTTCTGGAGAAACGTGCAGTAGCTTCCAGCGGATTCCACCAGTTGAAAAAGCCGCAGGAAAGGGCTTCCACTCAACCTCATCCATCTGAACGTATTCTTCCCTTACCTTTTCTTTTTTACTTGCGTTTGTCAGTGCATTCATTACAGTCTCCTTCTGCAGTATTATATGTAGACAAAGTCGTATGACCTCGTTTCCACTGATCTCAATTTGTATCACTTCGTTTTAACGCCAACTTGATAAACAATTGATTCGTGATGAAGTGATCATAGCAAGACGCGGTAAAAAGCCGTTGTACCAGAATGCATAGCGACTTGATTCTGGGAGAAGTAAGTTGTTCGCGTTTGCGCTTATCGTCATATTAGTATTTCGCATTCTTGAATGCTGCGATTCAACACGCTGCAATAAAGCATACGTTTGTGTTAACTTTCTAGCGCTAACGACGACTTTTCGTTTAACGACTTCAGTCGCTGCTCTTCTTCGAGGACGAGGATTGAAAAAAATGTAATTAAAGTTGATATTTTTACTATTAAGGAAGCTCGTATTTCTCTTTAAGTCAATTCAATTTGCACTTCCACACAACATAAAATATATATTGAGATCACAATGTATAAAGAAATCTGAACAATTCCGTTTTAGATTTTTGAACCGTAGACATCCCCATCTTATAAAAATTGTTCGGGCAAAGACTCGACAGGGATGTAAACGCTGGAGAGAGACAAAATGAAATCCCCTTCCTATAATTTTCTAAGTGGGCATTGGTGCTCGACTGACGACATCGCTATCGGTGACCGCACTGATGCTTGGCAAATAGCCCTTTCGTCAAGCTATCGGGACTGGAAAGTTAATAAACGTGTTCCCGCAGACTTTACCGCTCAAATGCGTCAACGCGATATCGGTGGGATCCAACTCGTCGAATGCATCTGCAGCCCATGCGGCGGAAGTCGAACCTCCCAAGAAATCAAACGGGACGATGAGCCATATCTTGGCATTCAAATCACTACCAGAGGAATGGAGCACTTCAAAGTAGATGATCAAGCACTTTCTTTTGGAGCCGGCGATCTTGTCCTATGGGTCAGCAACCAGACAACTGAATTCATCGTAACGGAGAACTTACATAAAGCTACCTTGATGATTCCGTTTGCTCACTTGAAAGAGCGGCTGCCCCGGGATATGAGCATAAGGGGCAGTGTGGTAGATAGCAAAACGGGAATCGGGGCCATTCTTTTCTCCCACATATTGTCAATGACAAATCAATTTGAGAGTCTCGATGCTATGGATTCGGTCTGTTTGAAGCGAGTCACTTTGGAATTAGTATCTGCGACCCTTTCGCAAAAAATAGAGACGACACCACATGGTCTTTCTCAGCGTTACTTGAAAGGCATCCAAAACTACATTCTCGATCACCTTCAAGAAGAAGATTTAAGCTTGGGGCGAATTGCTCAAGCAAATCGTATTTCGGTGCGTTACCTTCATATGGTATTCGAGCAAACGGGGAAAAGTGCTTCTTCCTGGATTCAGGAGCAACGTCTGGAGCGTTGCGGAGAGGCTCTCCTTAACCCAGTGCTTAAAGGTCGCCAAGTGTCGGAAATCATGTATCAATGGGGATTCAATGACGCTTCGCATTTTAGTCGAGCATTTAAACTCCACTTTGGAAGTAGCCCGAAGCATTATAGAAATCATCAAGATACTCATTCCCTACCAAAGCATCAAGATCACAACACCGTTGCTTCATTTACCTAATAATTTTTCCTCCACAACCGCTTGAACATACGGTTGCGCTGATTTTTTTTATCCTCGTCTTTTGTGCTGAAAACTCTACTCACCAGAGTTTCTTCTCTATTTAAAGGCTCGGGCATCCCATTAGCGGTTAGCTGCGTATTCTGGTCAACGTGACCGCTCATTCTGGCCGATCGTGACCGCTGCGCCTGCGATGTTGTTACGCGGTTAA
>NZ_JASJXA010000074.1:0-10492 GCF_035018905.1 Glaciimonas sp. Gout2
TATCATTACTGGTTTTTAAGATGTAGTTGATTGCCGCTAAGACGGGAAATGTCGTGGTGGTGGAGCGTATAGCAATAGATATTGATCGGAAAGATATAATCCTCGAAAACAATCAAATAAAAACGATTGCGCATCATCAACGCATTTTTTTGGTGGGCTGCGGGCTGATCTTGTCATTGGTACTATTGACCATCATGGTCTTTCTGATCCATGTTCACACAAATAATTCAATCGTAAATAAACGTGCCTTTTTTTCTCATAAAAATGCAATTGTTGTCGGTGATGTGACCCCAAAAAAATATGAGGTTCGGCGTAATACTGGATACGTTGATGTTGAAGGAAAAGTCGATCGAAATAACTCTATTTCTGATTGCGATCAATTGCTGAGTGATGGCCAAAAATTATTTCTTGAGCGTAAACCTAATGCTACCGTGAAATTCGCTGGAAGCCTGATATCACAGCAACAATTTGCGGAAAATTTCTTTTGCCTGAAAAAATTAAGCAACCCCCAACCCCATACTTCCGTCATTAGGCCGGCAGATTCCGGTGAGCTATCTAATGGTTATTTTTTTGACCTTGTATATGTCTTTCCACAAATCATGTCGCGACCTGACAGCATTTGGACACAGAGCTTTAAACCGATTGCGCTAGTTTCTTCTGTTCGAGAATTAATGCCAGATATGGGTCACGTTTCCGACCCATTACAGAATCCTTGGCTAACGCCATTTTTGGCGAACAATAAGTTGGAAAAATTTGCACTTACGCGCTGGGATGTTAACACTGCGAATCTAACGCTTGAACAAAGTGTAATAGATGCCAAGGTTTCGGCTTTGGAGCTAAACGATCCACATTATTTTAATTGCGATAGAACTCTCACTATCAGGAAATTGCTTAGTAATGCCAAGCGGATAGCTGAACTTCCATACTCAGAAGAACCTATCTGGATATATCAGCATTGGTTTTTGATATTAATCGTTGTTGGAACCTTGGTATTGCTCATTCTATTGTGGTGCTGTATTTTTTTTTATGATCGCACTATGTTAAGACCATTGTTGCTGAGTGCCCAGCAGGTATTTGATAGTGAAAAAATGCATCGCGTAATGGTTGTGAACGCACCCGGTGGATTGTGCCTTTTGACAATAGACGACGGAAAAGTACTGCTGCAAAACCATGGAATGCAAACTTATCATAACGAAGCCCCGTGCCTACCATCTCGCTTTCTGGCACTAAGCCGCGTTTCGAACGAAAAAAATAATCAGACATTTCCTCAGTCGCTTGGCGAACACGATCTCATGATGGTTGATCGTGGAGGACAATGTCGCCACTTGCTAGTAAGTCTTGTCCTCACCCGTTACGCAGGACGACAATTGTTGTTGTGTAGTTTTTTGGAGATAACAGCAAGTAAATTAATTGAAAAACAATTGTTGGACGCACGCATCGCTGCAGATGTTGCTAACGCAACTAAATCCACCGCACTGGCCCACGTTAGCCATGAAATACGTACGCCACTTAACAGTATTGTGGGGAATCTAGAGTTATTAGCGCGTACACCAATGACAGAACTACAGTACGACCGTATGAACATCATCGTCAGCTCTTCACGTGGACTACTCGATATCATTAACGATATTCTAGATTTTTCAAAGATCGAATCCGGCCAAATGTCATTGGAAGTTATCCCTTTTGATCTGGCAGAAACTATTGAACAGGCAATCTTGTTATTTGTTCCACTAGTTCAGAATAAGGGGTTGGCACTGTTTTACTACATTAATCCTCTTCTGCCACGCTATTACCTCGGCGACCCGAAACGCTTCAGACAGATAGTTCTCAATCTTTTAAGTAACGCAGTCAAATTCACCGAACGAGGAAACATCAGGCTTGTGTTAACGGTCGAAAATGGTGATGTGGTACTCCGAGTTACGGATACTGGCATTGGGATCTCGCTAGAACGCCAGCGAGAGTTGTTTCAACCATTCGTTCAGGCCGAGCCGTCGGCTAGTCGACTTTTCGGTGGTACTGGTCTTGGCTTGGCGCTATGTGATCAGTTGATCAATTTAATGAATGGAAAAATAGCTATAAGTAGTATTAAGGGAAAAGGAACAACCATTACCGTCAGGGCATCACTTCGTACTGATGCACTTAGACCTGCGTTATTACCATCGTTGTCTTTTGAATCGATGAAGATGGTAACCGTATTGTGCGCCACACCTGAGTGTTGGGAACAATTGGTAGCGCTTATATCTGGATGGGGAATAATGCCGGTGAAGATTACTCATCCAGATGAGTTGACCCTGACGAGTGCGCCACTGTTATTGTTTGGACGCCAGCGGCATTGGTGTCTGATAGATGAAGAAAGGGCTGGATTATTGGCTGGTTGCATCATAGATATTTTGGAAGATGGGCCTCGACATCCCATTGTGCAGCCTGGGCCAACCGTCCGAATATTAGTGTCATGCTACTCAACTAGCGGTTTGCACGACGCGCTCAGGCGCGCCTTGGATCCGGCGATTTTAATACCGGTTATCTCCGAACTTGCTATGCAGGAAGGAAACTCATTGCTTAACACTGACAAACCTCATCCTTTGGTTGCGCCATCCGTACACATTTTGGTGGTGGAAGACCATCCCCTTAATCTCGCATTAGTAGGTGATCAACTAAGTCTGCTTGGTTATAAAGTGACTTTAGTGGCTTCGGCTATCGAGGCGTTACAGCTATTTAGTCCAGGTGATTTTGACATCGTGTTGACTGATCTCAGTATGCCTGAATTGGATGGTTATATGCTGGCTAAAATTTTGCGTCAACAGAACGTTCTACTTCCAATTATTGCACTTACTGCACATGCGAATAAGGAAGAGCATACGCGCTGCGAGAAGGCAGGCATTGACGATATTTTAGTTAAGCCGGTGTCGCTGGAGCGACTTGATTGCATGATTCGTAAATGCCTTGCTGGAACGACATTTCCTTTTCCTGATGCTATTTTTCTTAAGCATGATTTGAATCTGACAACGGAGAGGATTTCAGTCCTTCAGCTTTCTAGCGCGACTTCATTCAAAATTATTTTCTCCGCATTCTCGAACAACCAAGCCGAAATAATTCAGGAACAACTTCACTCGCTTGCAGGTGCTTTTGCTATTTGTGGTGAGTTATCAATCGTCAATACTTGTCGCTCCCTTGAAAATGAATGCATGCTTATGCTTTCCGCTGATCTGCGGAATCGTCTGAAAATATTGGAAAACGTCATTGCCCAGACAATTAAACGCAGAGCTTCTGGTAGTGATTTTTCTTTGGAGGCTTGATGAAAATTTTGACATTTGCCAATTTCTATTTTTTTGAAAGAAGTTAGCTGCTTGTCTTTTTCTCACGTATTCAAAATAGAAAACTAAAAAAGCATCGAAAAAAATAATCTGAATTCTATCCCGATAGCGACCAAAATATAGAGGCTTAACAGAGCATCGTTGGATAAATTAAAACGATCAACAATCTCGTTGCTCTGATCAATCCTATCAAATCTGGTGCACATTTCGTTCTGGTCTGATATCGAAAGAATGAGGAATTAAATAGACTCTGTTTCATGTTATCACCAGTCTTAAGTTTTAAAAATTTAGAATGAAGTCCAAACTGCATGTGCATATTTGAACCACGTTATTTAGCATGGCACTAGGCACATAAAATGTTAGTGACTGTCGTCGCTCGATAATAACGAAGAGAAGTTGCTATGTCATCGAAATTAAACGCCGAAAAAATTTCGGAAGTCGCAGTATTACGTTTTTTGAACGGACCCTTTCACGGATGTGAGTACAGTCTTGCAGAGGGCAGGACATTATTCGTGGTCGGTGCGATGCAGGATTTGATCGTTTGTGAAGTGATGCCGGAATTTTCGAATAATACTGTAGTTGTGCCGATGCCAAAAGGCGGTATTAATTTTGAAATTATTCTTAGTTCTAAAGTGTCAGATGGATTTTTGTTCCGAATACTGGACGATACATCTGAAGATCAACAGCAACTATTTCAAGATGCATGTAGTGCGGGAACGGTAAGATTTTCGGTTCGCCCACCCGGCGTGGAATGGGTTAACTCAATCCAGAAAAATAAACTACTTGTTGAAGTAGCTGTAGATAAAAAATCGCTTTTATCTACAATCAGTTGGGTAGGTGGATTAGCCGTTTTATTTTTTATAATGACTCTTATTATAGTCACACGGAAGAGCTTTAAAGAAGACGAATACGTTACGGAAGTAACCTCTGCGATTAGTGGCTCTATCAGCGAATACAAAATTCTCAAGGGGCGCGACAGCATAGTGTATGTGTTCGCTAACAGTGATAGAGATTTGGCATGGGGTCGACAGGCCCTAATCCGTAGAGGTTTAAGCGATAAAGTCAAAATTTCGTCGTTAAGGTTGGAGGAGTCGCGGATCAATAAACTGTTGCAATCCACCTATCCGAATCTCGCTTTTCATCGGCTGAATTTAGACGAGGTAGCGAAGCCAGTATTAATGCTGAGCGCAGAGAGGACTACTCTTACTAGTGAAATAAGAACGATTCTAATCGAAAGGATGATGCACTGGATGCCTTATAGCGACATGATCATTCTCGATAAATGGGATGATGCGATGATCGAGAAACAGGCCAGGACGGGATTAGACCGAATAGGTATTACTTATTTATCCAAGCATGATGATCGTCGGATCACGTTTCTGACAAAAGGTGACTTAACGGATGTTGAGCTGCTTAATCTGCAAAGATTTACTCACAATTTCTATCAATATTTTGGTGTTGAATACGTACATTTTTCTGTCGATCTAGAAGACGACTGGTTAAAAAATAAGTCATTTAAATATAACGGTAATGATTACGTAAAAATGACATCGAAGCATTGGCTCTTTACTAAATCCTTATAGTTAATTAACTCTTTCAACAGAAAATAAAGGTAAAAAATATGGCCGCATATCCTGGTAATGGTTTGATGGTTTCGATCGCAAAAGCTTTTGAGGATGGCGGTCAAGAGCTCTTCGATCGAGAAAAGACTTTGCGTGAACAATTAAGTGGTGGCAATAGCTCTAATCCAACTCTTCTCGCAGAATATCAGGCAGTCATCTCTGAGATGAGTATCCTGCGTAACGCCCAGTCATCCACAGTTAAGGCATTTAAAGATATGGATGCAACGATCGTAGCGAACTTTCGATAACCAGGCGGAAATAACAACGTTAATGTCGCGGATACGTTTCTGCACTTTAGGATTTTTTGATTCTTTGGTGCTTCGCCGTATTAGCTTTCGCAAATGCTCACGTTTTAGATGGAGTTGATTAAAATGACTATATTGCCAATTGCCGTTACACAGAGCGTATCCAGCGCAAAGTTCGCAGATGTTTCTCCTCATGAGATGGGTGCTTTATCGCTTGATGACAGATTGCGAGATGCGTTTGTTTCGAGCTCAGTATCTACCCAGAATGAATACGAATACATCATGAGTAAGATCAACGGTCCGAAATTCGATACAACCCCTGCCGGCTTGCTAGAGCTACAAGTACATATTGGTGACTATAAACAAGATGTAGAAATCATTAGCGCATTGACCCGGAAAGGCGTAGCCACAATAGAAGCCCTTTTACGAACGTGATGATGAAACATGGCTTGTTGGTCATCTGTTTCTTCTTGGCCGGTTGTAAGCAGGAAAATTTGTTGCAGAGCCTTGAGCAGCGCCAAGCTAATGAAGTGGTGGCAGTTTTACATAGGAATAATATCGATGCGACAAAAAAAAATAATGGTAAGAACGGTTTCAGTGTTGATGTAGGACAAGTTGATTTTGCTGCTGCGGTAGATATTTTGAAGGTTTACGATCTTCCATCACCAAAGGCGATAGAGGTAGCAGACATGTTCCCGGCCGACTCATTAGTGGCTTCTCCGCGGGCAGAAAAAGCACGACTTTATTCTGCTATTGAGCAGCGTTTGGAGCAATCTTTAAAAACTGTTTCAGGAGTGGTATCCACACGTGTACACGTCAGTTACGACTTGGATGGTGCAGAGCGCGGTCAAAAAAATCGTCCGGTTCATTTGTCAACATTGATAGTTTATGACGAGGAGATTAATCCAGAAACTATGATTAATAATACCAAACGATTCCTAAAGAATAGTTTCGATCAAGTTGAGTACGATAATATTTCTGTCATCTTGTCGAAGCGCCCGACCTTACAGAACCAAACACCAAAAAATCCTAGAGCGCAGGATTACCGCCTCCCGACCACTTGGCTTGGAATAATTACAGTACTGCTGCTCACCGTGATAGCGGGATTACTCTGGCATTTTAATCGCCGTGGATCGCCAAGCGCGGTTCGCGCGCCGTTGATTGTGCAAGAGCTGGAAGACGCTCAATCTATTAATACGTCATCGGACGCAGCGTCTCCTCTTAGGACGACACCGGATCAGATGGTGCGCGTCGAGCCGCAAAAGTTGGTGGACGGCCATGGATGAAATGAGTAGATGCATGGCATCAATAATGTACGATCCATTGAGCTACATTCATCCACAGAGAATGTGTTTGCCAAAATTGTTTGACACACCGCGCCAGCGTGGAGTGATCAACGACATCTTGATGCATCAGCTCGGATTGCCGGCCAGATTGGAGTCCGTAAGCTCTATTTTGGAGCGTCAATTAGTATTGAACTGGACGCAACTTCCTTATATCAGCACGCTGATTGGCGCGCAGTTGTTAAAGGCTGATCTTGGATGGGAAGGCAATTTATTACATCTTTCCAGCTCCGTACAGTTTTTTATGTCCCGTCGGTTGGGCGTCGCTAAACCGCATTCAAGGTACTCAGAAGAAGTGCTTGAAGACGTTCAAAAAATCGGCTTACAGCATCTTTTACTTTGGCAGCTAGAGGCATCAGAAACATTAAAAAAGCGGATGGCTTTGCTTTTTCCTCCAAATTTAGATATCTGTTTTGCAAAACAATACTCTCTGACCTTACCCCCAACAGAATTCGATTTTCCCCTGCGTACTGTGTCTGTAAGGGAATGCAGGAAAGTGGATCTATTTTTAATCTTACAGGCGATACAGTATGCCAAAAATTATTCAGACAATGTGTGAGGTCATGCCGGAAGAGGGAGTGTTAGTACGCAGTGGTTATTTGCGAAATAACATTAAAGCGTCAGCGCTAATGAATGAGGCGCGCCGTCGTGCCAAATCCTTGGTAGCGCATGCAGAAGCTGAGGTTGAGTACATATACCAGCAAGCGCAATGCGATGGATATGCCAAAGGAATTTTACAGGCCGCTGGTGAGTTAGTACAGTACTTGGCGGGTCATGCTGATTTAGGTGTGGAGATGATAACCCGGTTGCGAGAAGAAATACGCGTGCTTCTATATCGCAGTGTAGTCAATCCAGAGGTGGTAATGGCGATTTTTGAAGAGTCGCTTGATCGAGAGGATGTGACAGAAAGCACAAGTCTGAATTTACTGATTCCAGAGAGCTTCAGGCCGAACCACCGTACCTTGATGGAGCATTTTCGCCTACATTTTAAGGGGCATATCAATATCGAATATCAATTTGGTACACGCTTTTTATTACGGATGAATGATCACGTCGCCGAATTTTCTCCAGACGAGTTCGTAAACATGGCAAGCGACCGCGCGATGAATAGCTTGCCAGCTATACATTTACAAAGTAACGCCATCATGGAAGTATGTCGCGAACGCCTAGCAGTAATTTTTGATACACATTGTTCGCCACCAATAGCGCTTCAAAAATGTGACGAAGGTTATGATTAATCAAATAAATACTATGACATCACAAATGCACTTTGATGCTATGGGAAAAATAGAGGCGGTTATTCCAATAGAGACACGATTGGATCGAAGCTTAGCCGGTGATCAAAACTTAGACCAGCTTTACGAAAGTCTAAAAAAAATATGGGAGAAAAATTCATCGGTAAGCATTCTGGATATTATTAACCAAGTACGCAATTTTGCGAATATGGGTGGAGAAAAACCGTACGGTGATATCTCGACTCATACTGCTGTAATTGGACAGGTCAGGGAGAAATTGAATGCAGAAAGTGGCTGCGAAACGCCATTTTATGCGTTATTGAATGAAAGCCTCGGCTTCGCCA
The DNA here is from genome assembly GCF_035018905.1 of Glaciimonas sp. Gout2. NCBI lineage: Bacteria > Pseudomonadati > Pseudomonadota > Betaproteobacteria > Burkholderiales > Oxalobacteraceae > Glaciimonas > Glaciimonas sp. Gout2. The sequence continues at coordinate 8,104 of NZ_JASJXA010000074.1, forward strand.
TTGTGTCAAACGGCATCCTAAATAGTTTTTTGGCAAAGATGCGAGAGCGCCCTGAAGACCCTGAGCCTTGGTAAAAGATGTGCTGTTCATCTCGCATTGTGGATTTGCTTAGTGAGGCATAGAGATTGTGTTGTAGATGAGTCGCTATAGGTCGATCATTCGATTTTCTTATCGACTACATTTAGCGAGTAGCTTACCGATGCTCGACTTATTTTGAGACCGGTATATCCTAAGGTGGATGTCGGCTCTATCGCTAAATCACTTTCGTGTATTGATTGGCATAGGCTCCTCAATATACTTCGACTTGGAATTTACTTTGAGGGCAGGGTGCAATGTCAGTGCGTTTACAGAGATGCGTGTTTTCATGTTGAATCACGCTTGATTATGATCAATAATTAGAAAATATTAGAAAAAATATATGGACCGACAATGTGCAGATTTGCTTGATATCCTCGATAAAATAAGAAAAGGTGGAGCTGACAAAACGCGTACTTCGCTTGACGCCACAATCTCAAGAGTTACTTGGTGGTTCAGAGGACTATCGCTTCTCATCACTTTATCTATGCTCGTATTCGGCCTCGTTATCAGTCGTATCCGTCCGCTAGAGTATTTCTGGATGGAAATTATAGGTTGGATTGGAATGTTGGCTATGTTGCTAGCGTTGTTTGGTCTATTACTTGATATGCTACCCCAGCTTATAGAGCTCATTAGATTCCGAAAAGTTGCGCTTCGGCAGTTCAAACTTGAAATCCAATACGATCTCTGGCAGGTGGCAGAACTTATGGATATCCCAACTCAGACTCTTGAGCACGTTCAACGATATTTAGAATTAAAGATTGAGCGATCAAAGCATAGAATCCTTATGTTCATCGGTGGCCCCGAGAAACTTGCGCTGTTTTCTCTGGCATGTTTGGGATATTCCTTTTCTAAGCAATTGCCGTTGAACTCTACGATGTGGGGTAATAGTTGGTTTCGCTATAGCCTTGGGTTTCTAGCAGGTATTATGCTTGGTGGGATCTTACTTAATGCAGTTGTTCAGCGTTATATTTATCACAGGGAATTGATTCAACTTGCACTTGAATATCAATCTATAAATCAAAGACTGCACCGTTTTTACAACATGCCGACATTACCCTTTAAAGAAGCGCTTCGTCCCCGCTGCAGTAAAGTCTTGGCATTTTGCCGGATATAATTACTACGATCAGGTGGCTCTAAGAGGCATGATTAAAACAATTTCATTGGATTGGCTAATATGCGAAATACATGAGGTTGAACATTAAGACAGTGCTGCGTTATCACATGAACTGTAATCGAGCGTGCTGGAATAGTGTTTTAAAATAGGCTACTCCATAGATGAGTATTCAACTATTGGGAGGTATTTAAAATATGACCAGAAAACACTGAACGTTTAACTTTTGAGATCGAAGGTAATTTTGATGCAAGAGACAGCACAGAGCATAACGCAGATGCATCAAATACTTGTTTGACGCCAAGTTAATGCGGAGTTGTAGCGCGTCAACGCTGAGAAAAAGGATAGTCGGGCTGTTGACGGTGGATCAGCAGCATACGCCGCTGGTGATTGCGGGACTGCTTCGCATTACGCATAGGCGAGCTTGGGATGATGTGGGTAATGACCCTTAAGTTCGCCGGAATAAATTCCTGCTGCTTAGCAATATCTTCGTCTACCCACCATATTCGGTGATTTTTGGCCGGACTATCTCATGGTTCGATTCAACTATTCTACTCGTGATGCAAATAGAGTCTCGGCGGTTTACGCTATTGCCTTTGGTATGACTTCCTGATCGAAAATCCTTCAGTACCAATAGCGGCTTCATTCGATTGGGTGGGCGCCCTTCCTAATTTCATCTGTTCAATCTGCTGCCCAAATTTCTTCGATTTAAGGCTTAACTGCGATCGTTAAAGCTGCAGTGCATACCGATAACACGCCCTGCCATCCAGATCCATATTCCGTCTTAACAATTACGTTTTTTGACTAAAGCACTAAAATTACGACAAGCGTTGCTGCACCGAAAAGACCCGCGAATCGCAGTGAATTTTCGCCTTTATTCGTGAGCATAATTGCTGGAAAATATAGCGCTTCTGAAAGAGAAGCGTTTTGGGCCGACTATAGGTAGATCGATTGTATGGGAGTTTAATTTACTCAAGAATTTTATCTTATTTTGACTAAGAATTCTCTAGAGGAGTCACTTTTTTTGGCGTTTAAATGTGAAGTAAAAGATATATAGCCCGTTATTTTGGCTTAAAAAACATAACGCCATAGAAGAAAAAAATTATATCGAGCGTGTTCAGATGGCATTGTTTATGAACAAATCTCCGTCGAAGTGTAGAACTAGAACTTTCTTAGTCGTATGGAGGCGTTCATATGTGT
>NZ_JASJXA010000075.1:0-10475 GCF_035018905.1 Glaciimonas sp. Gout2
TAACCGCGTAACAACATCGCAGGCGCAGCGGTCACGATCGGCCAGAATGAGCGGTCACGTTGACCAGAATACGCAGGATAACGCCCAAAGAGCACGATCCGGTATTTGGCAGCTATAACGCCCCAGCATGCGCCATGTTCCGCAGCTGCCCGACACGCAGCGCTATCGGGCGCAAATACGGCGTTTCGAATAGCCCAGTTGAACGCAGACGGAAGAACCGACAACACCAAAACTGCAATGACACAAGTAACCACGGTGCTGAACAAGCCGCCAAACAGATTCTTTCTGCACCACAGCCAAGCCTTGCCCAGGGAGGAAGTCCTGGCTTTCGCACTAGTTGCTGCAAACGAGCTTTTCATAATACCCTCCACTTCAGCGCTCCTTGATGAGTGACCGTTTGTTATAGATATTCATGCCGACCGCCGTCACCAGCGAAAGCGTCAAATAACACCCCATGACAAGCGAAATGCATTCGAAGGCACGTCCCGTCTGATTCAGTGTCGTGTTTGCCACTGAGACCAAGTCGGGATAACCAATCGCGATAGCAAGGGACGAGTTTTTGGTCAGATTCATGTACTGGCTTGTCAGCGGAGGAACAATCACGCGCATTGCCTGTGGTAACTGCACAAAACGCAATTCGTATATCCGGCCCAACCCCAGCGCTGCCGCAGCCTCGTGCTGACCAAAGGGCACGGATTGAATGCCGCCGCGTACGATTTCTGCGATGAACGCGGAGTTATAGATCGTCAAGCCGATCAGAATAGTCAGAAACTCTGGCGTCACCGCAGCACCACCTTCGATAACCCCATCTGTTAGCCTCGGAACATCCATCACATGTGGTGCCCCACCCAACATCCATCCGGCACCAACACAGATAATCACAATCAAGATCATCGGAACTAATACCGGCAACCGACGGCCATTCGCCTCTCGCTTCCGTCTGGCATAAATGCGCCATGCACAGCAGCCGACCGCAGCAGCCAAGGCTCCAACAAATACTCCCCAATAGCCAGCATCCCATTTCGGCAAGGGGAATTGCAGGCCATTTTTGCTCAGGAAAAGACCATCAATGGGGTGCAGTGCTGCATCAATCGACGGCATCAGCTCAGTCAGCAGGAAGTAGAGCGTAAACAGCTGAAGAAGCAACGGCACGTTTCGTACAACTTCCACATAGGCACCACAAAGCCCTCGCAGTAGTACGTTGCGCGAGAGACGGCCAATGCCGATCAGCGTGCCGGCGATAGTCGACAGAACACAGCCAAGCACTGCAACGCGAATAGTGTTCAACAGCCCTGCCATCAGAGCGCGCAGGTAAGAGTCGCTCGAATCGAAGACGAGTAAGGTTTCACTAATGGAAAAACCGGCCGGTTGCGACAAGAAGTCAAATCCGCTTTGAACACCACGCGCACGCATGTTTGTGAACGTGTTGTGTAACAGGTATGTCGCCATGGCGATCACCGCTGCCAGCGCGATCACCTGGTAGATTGCGCTGCGGGTACTTTTGCTACGCCACCCGCCTCGCCAACGCTGATTTCCAGTATGTTTCATGGCCGTGATCACCGTTCGGTTAGCGAACTGGCGGCACGTAGAACAAGCCACCCTTATTCCACAGATTGTTCATTCCCCGGGTCAGCTTCAAAGGCGACTTGGCACCGACGTTTCGCTCGAACATTTCGCCGTAGTTTCCCTCGGCCTTGATTGCGCGGTAAGCCCAGTCCTTGTCTAGCCCGAGCAGACGCCCCATGTCTTCGCCGCTGCCAAGGATCCGCTGCACCGCTGGATCCTTGCTGCTCGCCTTGAGCTCGTCGACGTTGGCTTGGGTGATGCCATACTCCTCTGCTTCAATCAAAGCAAAGACAACCCATTTCACGATGGCAAAGAACTCATCATCTCCCCGCCGCACCGAGGGCGAAAAGGGTTCCTTGGAGATACGCTCGGGCAGGATGACATGGTCTTCCGGATCCGACGCCTGTGCACTGCGCACCGAGGCCAGGTTTGAAGCGTCTGACGTATACGCTTGGCAGCGACCACTGAAGTAAGCTTTATCGGTCGCCTCTTGCGATTCGTAGACGACAGCCTTCAGGTTAAGGCCTTTGGCTTTCGAGAAGTCAGTGAGATTTTTCTCCGTGGTCGTCCCGGATCGAACGCATACCGTGGCACCCTTGAGTTGATTCACGCTAGTGATGTTGGCCCCTGTAGTCTTCTTGGTCACTGGATCTGTCTTCTGCTTTTTCACCATGAATGCCTGACCGTCATAGAACGTTGCTCCCGTGAAGTTCAAACCCAAGGAAACGTCGCGCGTAAGCGTCCAGGTGGTGTTGCGCGACAGAATGTCGATTTCACCCGACTGGAGCGCCGCAAAACGCTGCACAGAATTGAGCGGCACCCACTTGACCTTGTTCGCGTCGGAGAGCACCGCTGCCGCCACCGCCTTGCAAACATCGACGTCGATTCCCGTCCAATTGCCTTGGCTGTCAACAGCCGCAAATCCCTGCAAACCGGGATTAACACCGCAGGCGAGCTTACCTTTGGATTTGATTGCTTCCAGCGTCTTGCCGGCATAAGCCGGCTCTGTATAGATGGACAAAATGGCGAGTATTGCGGCAACCGACAGCGAACAGATCGAGATTTTCATTTTAATGTCCTGAAATGGTTAGTAAAAGAACGAAGTTTTCCTAGAATACAAGGCTTTGCAAGGTTTCGATGGCGGCCTTGGCGCGCTTGAGGCTTTCGGCGCTTCCGTGTTGCAGCGGAGACCGAGCGGCGCCAATGACTTGACCAACGTAGGCCATTGCGTCCTTGAGAGGGCCTGGATGATTAGCGGTATAGAGAGCTTCAACCAATGCCAACAGAGCATAGTGGGCTTTTTTCGCATTGGCGATATCGCCGCGTTTGGTAGCCTCGAAAAGCTTCTTATGAAAAGCCGGCACGAGGTTTGCCGTCATAAAAATACCACCAGGGCTACCTAACAAAAAGGTCGGAAAGCCAAGGTCATCATCACCAGACATGACCGCGATTCGCTCTCCCACTGCCTTGATTTTTGCGGAAACAACCGCGAGATCGCGCTCACATTCCTTCAACGCCACTATGGATGGAAGTTTGGTCAGCCGCTCAAGAATCGGGATATCCAGGGTCAGTCCCGTGCGTCCCGTGTTGTTGTACGCCACAATCGGCAGCGACGTGCCGTCGGCAATTGCGGCAAAGTGTTCGACAATGCCATCCGCGCTTGGCTTGATGTAGTAAGGAGGCAAGACCAGAACCGCATCGGCACCAGCGTCTGCGGCATGCTTGGCCGTGTCCAGTACCTCGCGGGTAGCCGGAGCTAACGCGCCGACGATGATCGGGATCCGTCCCCGCACTTGATCAACAGAAACTTCTACAACCTTTTTACGTTCGGACGGCGTGAGGCTCACGTATTCGCCGCTTCCGCCAACCACAAGTAGGCCACCGGCGCCCTCATCCACTTGGAAATCGATGAGTTTTCGAAAGGCTTTTTCGTCAAATTCGTCGTTTGCGGTGAAGGGCGTGACGATCGCTGTGTAGATTCCATTTGCAGTAAATTTCATATCTTTCCTTATTTAGTGTTTGTCGTTCAATGAAAGGGGAGACCAATCGCTCTGAAGCTCTCGGAAAAGGCATTCGGCGATCCAGTAATTTCCATAGGGCATGACATCTTCTTGCGGAAATCTGCCTAGGCGCGGGTGGCCTGGTTCGATGTGGCGCATACGCCCCCAGGTTCCGTGCAAAAGAACACCACCGTCGGTAAGAAAATTCGCGATCAAGGTCTTCAGCGTTTCGCGCGCTGTGGTGAGATAACGCTCCGCTTTATCCGGAATCCAGCGGGCGAGCCGAAACAAAACAGCGGTGGCGATTGCCGCGGCACAAGAGTCATACGGCATCTTTTCGCGCTCGGGATCGAAGTAATCGTATCGAGGCACCCAATCCGAAGGCGCATTTTGAACATACCAGTCCGCAGCACGTTCTGCAGCATCCAGATATTTCTGATTGCCGCTCGCTTCGTATCCGTGCGCGTATCCAAGCATTGCCCAGGCCTGACCACGTGCCCAAACACTGTCGTCGCGCCAGCCTTGAAGGCTGAACAAATGTGTGACCGATCGCGTTTCAGGATCCAGGGCGGCAGCGTGACAGCTTGAGCCGTCCTCTCGGACAAGGCCAACAGACAAGACCGTATCAAGATGCCGGTACGGTAACGTTGCCCGCTCAGGTTCCCATTGAGAAGCCCAAAGCATCGAAGGCAAATTCAGGCCGGTATCAATCACGATCCGATCGGCACTTGCTATTTGCAGGAATGCATTGGCTTTTTTGTCAAAAATATTGGCAAAATTATCACCGCCAGCCAAAGCCCATTTCTTTAGCTGTTTATCGCCCGTCATTTGGTAGCCAAGCGTCAGGGCGTAATACATGTCGATGCCTGTCGACGAAAAAGTCGTTGGGTTTTTCGCAAGTACAGGGCCGATCTGCCGACTGATATGCATTGCAGCATCGGCATAACGCTGGTCTTGCGCGAGTCGGGATAGCAACCACAAGCGCCCTGCGAGGAAACCCGCCCACTGAAAGTTCGCCCAGCTATCCCAGACGTACTCGGAATCCCAGCTGTAGCTGCCGGTCATCGCATTAAGCCGCGGAACTCCGCCCCACTTTTCCAGCCCCTCCACTACAGCATCCGCGCTACGGCATAAGTGGCGCACCGCAGTCTCTAGCGTGTCCGCATAGTCATCATTCATCTCTACCTCTCAAAGTTCTAGTTCTCTGTCTTACCCGTTGGACTCTCCGCCGGCTGCACCACGAATTGCGGAGGCTTTTCCTCTTAATGCATACTGTCGACAGAATACAATGTACACTACGCATATTCGACTTGCAAGTTTTTTTCTGTGCAGGTGCAGAACGGCCTAGCTCTGAGCGCAAGAAATCGCAGAAATTGGTTGAAAATCAGCGCCGAAAGCCCGAGAAGCGGGCTTTATCGCTAAGCAGCATGTGCACGTCTTTCTCTTTATTTGGGGTGGCGCCTCATCTTGATCGGTGACGACACAGCAAAAAGAGTCAACGCCACAATAAAAGACCGGTCCACGCGTTCGTAGAAATACGATCGCCCATATTTAGACGCGCTCCAGATAGTTGTTCGCTCTGGTTAATTTAAAAGACATCCAATCGAGACACACATCGTGAAAATCGTCATTGCGCCAGACTCATTTAAAGAAAGCCTTAGTGCGGCGGAAGCTGCAGATGCCATTCGGGCCGGCTTCTACGAAATTTTTCCAAATGCGAAATATGTCCTCCTACCTATCGCAGATGGCGGCGAAGGCACTGTTCAGACGCTTTTAAGAGGGCTGGGAGGGGAATATAAGAACGCTTGTGTCAGCGACCCGCTTGGCCGCCCCATCGATGCAAAATTCGGTATTACGCCAGAAGGTGTCGCACTGATAGAGGTAGCAGCGGCCAGTGGACTTGAACGCCTCGCGCCATCAGAACGCAATCCACTAATTGCCAGCAGTCGTGGCACGGGCGAGCTCATCATCGCGGCCCTCGACATCGGTCTGCGTCGGTTCGTCATTGGTTTGGGCGGTAGTGCAACAAACGATGCGGCTATCGGAATCTTGAAGGCTTTTGGAGCCCGTATGCTGGATTCGAACAGTCAGGACGTGACGCTAAAAGACCTCCATAGATTAGAAAAAATTGATCTCACCGGTTTGGACCGCCGCCTGCACGAATGTCAGTTCGAGCTTGCCTGCGACGTGGACAACCCGCTTTGCGGGCCAAATGGCGCTTCTGCCATATTTGGACCGCAAAAGGGTGCGACACCGGAAATGGTAGCGATACTGGATCAGGGACTGGCACATTTCGCCAGTATTTTGCAGCGGGATTTCAACTTGCAAAAGGATTTGATTGATTTGCCGGGCGGCGGTGCGGCCGGCGGTATCGGCGCGACACTCGCTGCGGTTCTTGGCGCTCGTCTACGTCCAGGTACCGACATCATCGCAGAAGCAATAAAACTGGCAGAACTGATAGATGGAGCAGCACTGGTTATCACCGGCGAAGGTCGGATAGACAGCCAGACCTTGCGAGGCAAGGCGCCTGCGGGGGTGGCGCGAATCGCCCGCATGAAGGATATCCCGGTCATTGCGCTGGGCGGGTCAGTCGGCGCCGACGCCGACGCCCTCTATCACGCAGGCGTTAACGCGGTTTTTGGTGCCGTTCGGACTCCCTGTTCGCTCGATGAAGCGTTGCGGGACGCCTACCTAAACCTGCGCAGCAGCGCAAGAAACATTGCTGCGGCAATTCGTATCGGCCAATCATTTCATTAAGAGGTACGACGATTTTTTACGATGCGGCGAATTGACACAAATCTGGCGAAACAAATTGTTGCGGAAGCAACGAGGATCCCGCTGTTCAATATCAATGTGATGGCGACGAACTTCATCCTGAGGCCACATATTGCGGTGGGCCAGTCCGTTGTACCAAGTCGACGCAAACTATGTCGGACCAACTTGCACCAACAGGGGCGCTCATCTCATTCAGACCTGCTCTAGCGAAGCCCTACCACCTTGCTTCAGCGTTCTGATCAGCAGAACCCCTGTTGTGCCTTCGCCGAACTCTCGGCAACCCCGTTGATAAACCATCACGCCCAGCGCAATCAAGGAGTAAAGCTCATCCTCAGTGATTTTTTCTGACTCAGCACCCTGACCAACGCTGCGATACCTATGAAAATCGAGACAATTGATTCCAATGATTAACAGGCGATATATCGTCCAGGCTATAGTGCGGTAGTTTTAAAGCGATGGCTAAACCAAACCCTATACAATTTTCCAGACAAAAAAAACCCCGCTCACCTTACGGGAGCGGGGTAAATCCAAACCCTTAGGAGGTGTTGGAGGAGACAAATGAACTATATCGCACCGCACCATAGCTGTCTTCTTTATTATTGATATAAGACATATAAAAAATCAATATAACATCGATCAAAACCAGTCCCAGCCTTACTCAAGACACTTCGAGCCACCAACACCATACTAATCAAAAGTTAAATGCAGTCCTACAGAAAATACGCTATTCACCAACCCTCCTCGCCCAAACTGACCATCAAAATTCGCAAACCAACTTAATCTACGATTAATTGCTGTCGAAATACCAACACCGCTCCATGCTGTATTACGCGATAAGCCAATCCCCTGAACAGTAAAATTGCTGCCCGGCGCACCAGAAAATGCCGCCGAAAAATCTAAATTTCCGCTAGAAAATGCATGCTGCCACGCAGCATAAGCTTGCACCGTAGATTTGCCAGCAAACCAATCCACATTTGCCTCTCCACGCACCCCAAGTGCTGCCGCAGTTTGCTGATAATGTTGACTGTTAGCATTAAAGCCAAAACTGCCCCCGCTTTCAGCAAAACCGCCGCGCTTTAGCCGATCATAAGACGCACCGACAAATGGCGTGATGACCGCATCAGGCGATAAGGCATACGCATAGCCTGACTCCACATACGCCGAAAACATATTGTCCTTATGTTCTCCCGTCAGGCTCTCGATTTCAGTCCCGACGCTGGCGGTGCGATTAACCGTACTCGTTATCGTCGCCATCCCCACCCGACCTGATACATAAGCGCCGCCATTGAAGACATTGCCACTATCACTTTTTGTCTCTTTTGCCGCGAGCGTATTTAGATCGCTCAGTGCAACCCTACCGTAGAGCGAAATGCCCGTGTTCTGACTTTTAGAATTGCCCGCAGACCGATCAAAACTTGCCTGACTTTCTGAATACGATATTGCCGCGCCAACGATCGCCTTTTCATTCAATTGCCTGTCGACGCCAAACTCTCCACCCGCCATCGACGTACTTGCACCGGGGTAACCTGACTCGGTCAGTTTGCCGGAAGCACCGATCACGTTGCCCCACACACCGGCTTTAACTTGCTTGTTCTGATTACCCAATTGCGACAAGCGATTCGACAGTGCGCGATTGACTGCTTGCGATTGTTGAAAGGTCAAACCTTGTGCCGATGCGTAAATTTGTCCCGATAAACTATCCAATGCCAAGCCTAACGCGGCCACAGTTGGGACTCGCTCCAATGCTGCTGCGCTAGCGATCATCCCCGCATTGGAACCGCCCGTTTGACCGCTTGCCACCATAGCGTCAACTGCGGTCATGGCATGCTCGACATTGGCAGCGCTATTAGTCGTAGTCGGGTTGGCGGCAAGTGACTGCGCCGCTAGTGTCGTTGCGACACGTCCGATAGTCAGATCAACCTCCTTCGGTGCATAAGTGACATGCGCGCTCAGCAATGGCGGAAAAGCGGTTCCGACGCTTTGAAAACCAACATCACTAAAAGTATTTATCACCGCTGTACCCGCAGTGATCACCTTTTGCGGCACCCCGCTCGCCTGCGCAGTCACGTACGCATTAGCATCGGCGTTTCCGGCCGGAACCATCGCAACCAGATGCGACCCGCCCAACGTCGCAGTGCCGCCAACCGCCAGCGTTGCATTTATATCATTAGCCAACACCGCGCCGGTCGAAGCCGTGTAATTACCGCCAATAGTCAGACCGCTACCGGTATTGCTGAGACGACCGTTATTGACCACGCTGTTAGCGACAACCCCACCGCTCCCGCTCAAATTACCGCCCGCGTCGATTTGCACTGGCGAGGTAATCGACCCCGTGACATTCAACGTGCCAGCCACGATCTCGTTTTTGCCGGAATAAGTACTCGCACCCGATAAAGTCAGCGTGCCAGTACCAGCCTTAACCAGTCCCGCATCGCCCGATATCGCATTGCTAAAAGTTGATGCAACCGTATCGAAAGTAACGTTGACGTTTGGACCAAGGGCCAAACTCTGTATAAACAGTCCAGGCCCATTAACGGCTTTGCTAGCGTTGAGTAATCCCCATCCATAGGTTGCCGTATCGTTCATACTGGTTGCAGTCGACAAGATCGTCTGGCGCAGTAAATCGGCGTTCATCCAAGGGTAGACTTGCTGCACCATCGCAATCGCACCGGTCACCGCCGGTGTCGCAAATGACGTTCCGTATACACGTCCACCGGCGCTTGGTGAGACAAAATCACCCGCTGCGGCCAGACACCAGTTGGCCGCGACACCACATCTATTGGCATAACTGGAAATCACACCCGGAACCGTATCTGCGCTAGAAAAGGCTTGCGTACCGCCGACAGCATTCAACGCTGTCACCGCGATCCAGCCCTTCTGCAGATCGGGATAAAGCGCGGGCAAGCCTGCTGTCATCGTCGGCTGCGATGAACCGCCGTTACCCGTGGCCCAGACAAACAAACTGCCTTTCGCCACGAAGGGTTGATAAAGACTGTAATAAGTAGCGCTACCGGATGGCGTCGAAATGGAGCCGACGCCACTGGATTGATTAAAAATCCTCACGCCGTTGTTGTATAGAAAATTATAGATATCTGAATTCAATGCCAACTGATCAGCACCGATACCGGACGCAACTCCCTGAATATGTACGCCTGGCGCGACACCGGTATTCGTGCCGCCTAATGCTTCAGCCACTTCCGTACCATGAGGATCGCCGTTGCCGCTCGCACCAAAAAAACCGCCGCTGCTCGTCCCACTTGCAGCGGTATATACCGTCTTCGTGATGCGGTTGATCAGCTCAGGATCAGCGACGTTGAAATCGGTATCCACTACACCCACCGTCACGCCCGCGCCGGTAATGGCAAGTGCACGCGCCGCCCCGACCTTGCTCGGATCACTGGGGTTGTACACGACTGTATTAGACGAGATTGGGGGACTTGATGCAGTTGGAATAGGTGCGCTAGTACCGGGACTTTGACTACCACCACCGCCACCACCGCAACCATACAACAAGACTGAAACCGCAAGCGGTATTGCCGCTGGCGGGAAAGAAACTAACCGCTTGTGACGCATTGAAAACCTCGCCTAGAGCGTGAGCAGAAATGCTCACAAAAGTGCATATCGTCGATATGGCCTTAAAATCGTGTCGAGGTTTTCACGGGAGCTGATACGCGTTACATAGGTGGAATTTTTAGCGAATTCTCCGTTGCGACGACAATTATAATTAAAGGCTCTTAGTCGCCACATTCATCATCACAAGATTTCAAATTAAAGATAGACACGAATTCCCATCAATACAATATGATAAAAATAAGGTGTTCACGTAGCGTGAATATTCTGATTTTTTTTGAGCAATAAAAGGGGTTTAAAGAGAATCGAAAAAATTTTATATGGAATTATTATTTTAGTCGAGTAGCAGTAAAATCGACGTTTATGATCAAGGAAAGTATTTCTGCAAAATAATATTATAAATAGAAGCAAGCTCTATAAAATCCACAAAGCTTGGAAGTAACGTGCACCACACTGCGAAATCGTATAAAAATTTTTACCGTGAAATTTTTATAATCCACTGAATCACCCCCAAGGCGAGTCGTGCAAATGATGAATTGATGGTTGAGTTCGGGACTGCATAAC
>NZ_JASJXA010000076.1:0-10129 GCF_035018905.1 Glaciimonas sp. Gout2
GTTGCCTTTGACCTTGCAGGCGCAGCCACAGTTGACGTTGCCTTTGACCTTGCAGGCGCAGCCACAGTTGACGTTGCATTTGACCTTGCAGGCGCAGCCACAGTTGACGTTGCCTTTGACCTTGCAGGCGCAGCCACAGTTGACGTTGCAGTTGATTTTGAAGTGGCACTTGACCTACCCCGACATTGGCGTTGCCAATTATTTCCGCTGTCAATCGGGAATTGTGGGAAAACATGTTTGAGCGAAGCGAGTTGGTTTTTCCACCCGAATGACAGCGGAAATAGTTGGGGACCCGACCAACGGGAGGGCAGCGCCTCTGCGGTCGCCTTTTTTTTGGTTACTTTATTTTGGCGAAGCAAAAAAAAGTAACTAGCTGCCGGTCTACCACCGGCAAGCCCCCACGGAGCAGTAACCATGTTAAGTAACGAAGACCGTATTCACTAAATGTCGGACCAGCCGCGACAAGCACCCACAGAGCGGCAACCATTCCAGCAATCAACCAATCAAACCATATCGAAAACATCTAATAAAAATTTAAATCAACATTCAAATATCAACACCCACCAATATCCCATTAAACGCAAAATCAAGATAACTATCCGTCACCTCACGCAACGTCATCTTCCCCTCAGGAGAATACCAACGATTAATCTGATTAAAACTAGACAAAAGATAGCGCGCCAATAAAGCCTCATCCACACGACGCAAGTCCTTATTCTCCATTGCCTCCCGAAGGCATTCGCGCAAAATACCCTCATATTTGTCACGCAACTCCAGCGCCATCAAACGCTTATCACCCGTTTGAACGCGAAAAGAGTTAGAACCAGCCATAAAGTGAGAAGGATGCGCCTCATAAAAATCCATCGAAGCATAAAAAAACGCTTTAATCCGACTCAATGCGGTCGATTCTTTTTCGATGGCCGCGCCAACATCAGCGATCAAATGTTGAAGACCCTCAATCACCACCTTCTTATACAACGCATCCTTATCCGGAAAGTGATAATAAAGTGCCGCTTTTGTGATCCCCGCTGCCTCCGCAATATCACGTAAAGAGGTGCGGTCATAGCCATGCTCTCCGAAAAGTCGACGTGCTATATCCAGGATCTGATCTGCGCGGGTTTGTGGCAGGCCCTCTTGTATGGCGCTCGATGTAGTTCTGCCCGATTGCGTGGCCATATAGTGTAAGTTCCGATCTGGAAAAGAAAAATTATCGCCAATTCATTGACAACATACAAGTAGATAAACAATAAGATCGAATTATCCTATTTGTTGTAAGCGATCAACCGATCAATATTATGATGGCTTCACCCCTTGGTGAGGTCGATTCAAACGGATTAGCCCTTCCTGCGCCACCGTGGCAACCATACCACCCTGATGATCATAAACATGCGCAATATTCAGGCCCCGACCACCAGATGCGTTCGGACTTGCCATCGAAAACAATAACCAGTCATCCAAACGGAAAGGGCGATGGAACCAGATTGTATGATCCAGACTGGCGGCTTGCAGGTCGGCGTCATAAGGTGCAATACCATGGGGTTTCAGTGCGGTCCATATTAAGCCGTAGTCAGAAATATAGGTTAGCAGAGTTTCATGCGTCAAACGCGTATGCGGCAAACGATTGGGCGTGCGTGCCCATATTTTTTGATGCGGCGCATGGGTAAACGGCGCACCAAAGCAGTCATCGTCCTCACACCGAAAATCCACCGGTGCAGGGAAGACGGTGCTGGTATCGCCGTTCGGATGATGTCTCCAATGGGGAGAATGCGGTTGCATCCGCTCCGGGATTGCAAGCGACGTGTTGCGTTGATGGTGCGACATACCGTCCTCTTCTTTCTGAAAAGAAAGCGAAATGTGGCATATCTCGCGGCTGCCCTGAAAGGCCACTACGCGCCGGCTGCTGAAGCTACCGCCATCGCGTACCCGATCAACCTGATATTCAATCGTGAGGCGAGCGTCCCCGGGGGATGTAAACATCGCATGCAGCGAAACAGGTCTGCGATGATCGACGGTGTGGGCAGCAGCGTGCAATCCCTGCGCTAAAATCTGACCACCAAACGTTCTCGGATTGCCTTTAAAGTGACTGTTGCCAAGATAACGGTCAACATCAATCCGCTTGACCTGCAATAAATCAATGACTTCATCAGTATTATATAAAGCGTCGTTCAACATGCTTATTAGCACTCCATCCATCATGCGCTGATTGGCAAAATCCTGACTTTGCGTCTTCCTTTTCTTCTGTGTTTATCAGAATACTGAGTGGACCTGCGTGATTATGTGGGTGATCATCGCGATTTTGTGTCTGCCAGGAAGTGGTGCTGGGTTAATCTTTATTCGGTTTCCCGCGCAATGTAACAAAATCGGGGGACCGTTTGGCAAAGAAAGCAGCTATCCCTTCAGTTGCCTCGTCATCGCCTTGCGACGCCACCATCAGTTGCGCCTCCAACGACAGTTGCGATGCCAGATCATTGCTATGAGCGCTCAGGCACGCAGTCTTGATTCGCGCATTGGCACGCATCGGACCATCGGCAACGCGTGCGGCCAGCGCTATGGCTTCCGTTAGTGCGACGCCTTTTTCGGTAAGCCGGTTGACAGCACCCATGGCATGCAGACGTTCGCCGGATAGTCGCTCGCCCGTCAGACATAGTTCGGTCAGTATCTGGCGTGACACAAACTCTGCCAAAAAGGCCGTAGCACCACCATCCGGTGTCAGTCCTACCTTGACGTAAGCCAGCGAGAAGACGGCGGTACGCGTCGTCACCAGCATGTCACAGGCTAGGGCGATCGACAGGCCTGCGCCAGCTGCGCCGCCTTCCACTGCGGCGATTACCGGCTTGTCGCAATGGCGAATCGCAAGGATCAACCCACTCAGTTTCTCAAGCCACTCGCGCCGTACCGTTGGGGCCAGCGCACGTCGCTGCGCTAGCTGTTTAAGGTCACCACCGGAACAGAAAAAATCTCCAGCACCTGTGAGCACAATCGCACCGACTGTCGGATCAACTGCCGCCGCAGCCAGCGCCGCTGGCAATGCAGTGTATAAGTCTGCCGTGATGGCATTGCGGGCAGTCGGATTATTATTGATCAGGATGCGGACGGCACCTTCCTGGCGAATTAACACAGCTTCATTTATACGGCTACTCATACGGCCACCTGCTGACCAAATGCAATGAAGCGTTGCAGATGATGATCCTCATCACCTAACTGGTGATCAATCATCACTAGCCGTTTGGCATAATGGGCCAGCGGTAATTCCCAGGTCATCCCAATGCCGCCGTGCATCTGGATACTCTCTTCTGCCACCAATGTGCCAATGCGACCAATACTGACTTTAGCGGCAGATAGCGCACGTTCACGGGTTACCCGGTCGGCATCAAGTGCCGCCGCGGCATTGATCACTGCCGAGCGCGCTTGTTCAATCTCCAGTAACAAGTCTGCCATGCGATGTTGCAACGCCTGAAAGCTACCGATGAAGACACCGAACTGTTTGCGTGTGCGGAGGTAGTCGAGTGTGGCCGATTTGGCAGCTTCCATCGCACCGAGCGCCTCGGCACACAACGCCAATACACCGCGTCCGATTACACGCTCCAGCGTAGCGTATGCCTGGTTTTCTGTGCCTAGCAAGGCATCGTTATCGAGCGTTACCGCGTTTAAGCAAAGCTCAGCGATGCGGCCACCGTCGATAGTGGGGCAGTCGCGTACAGTGAGTCCCGGTGTCTTTGCCGGTAACAAAAAGAGCGAGATTCCGGACGTATCATCGACTGCTCCTGCCGTACGTGCAGACACAACAAATAAATCACTCTGTGCGCCGTACAACACCACCGCTTTGGTACCGGTTAGTGTCCAGCCTTCGGCGTTTCTTTTTGCGTGTGTTTGTACCCGCGCCATCTCATAGTGCGTATCGGGTTCTTCATGCGCAAGCGCGACGATGGCGTCACCACTGATGATGTCCGATAACGCCGCTTTCTGTTTTGGCGTGCCAACAGCGGCGATGGCGTCACCAGCAAGCATCGCGCAGCCCAGCAGCGGTTCAATCACCAAGCCGCGACCAATCGCCTCAAAGACCACCGCAATGTCATATCCTGTGCCGCCGAAGCCGCCGTCATTTTCATGAAACAAGGCACCAATGACGCCTATTTCTGCCAGTTGCTTCCATACTTTTTGACTAAAGCCATGCGGCGATGTAGTGATGTGGTCGCGTGTCTCAAAAGTGTATTCCGCAGCGAGGAAGCGCTGCAGGCTGTCGGCGAGCATGCGCCGTTCTTCAGTGTGTTCGAAATGCATGTGTGCCCTCACAGTCCAAGAATCATCTTTGAGATAATATTTTTCTGGATCTCGTTAGCGCCGCCAAAAATCGAGAGCTTCCGGTTATTGAAATATTGCGCTGCGGCGCTTGATGCGCCGTCCGGTCCAACTGGCTGCTGATCAAAATCATCGTATAGCGCTTCCTTGATAAACGGTCGCGCATAAGGACCCATTGCGCGACGTGTTAACGCAGCTATTTCTTGACGAATTTCGGTGCCGCGGATTTTTAGCATTGAACTTTCTGCACCCGGTGCGCCACCGCCAGCCACCCCTGCGATCACGCGCAAGTTGGTGGTTTTCATGTTTTCCAGATCTATCTCGACGCGTGCCAGACGAGCGGCAAATAAAGGATCTTCGGCCAACGGTCTACCATGGCGCGTTTGTTGTGCTGCAATACTTTTCAGTCTGTTCAATGCCGCAACGGAAAAGCCTACGCCAGCGATATTGGTACGTTCATAGGTCAACAGATACTTGGCGCAGGTCCATCCCTTATTTTCTTCTCCGACCAGATTAGCAATCGGTACACGGACGTCGGTGAAGAACACCTCGTTGACCTCATGTTCGCCGTCGAGCGTCATAATGGGACGCACTTCGACGCCCGGTGTTTTCAACTCAATTAACAGAAAACTGATACCTTCCTGTTTCTTGGCTTCTCGATTGGTGCGTACCAGACAGAAGATCATATCGGCATGTTGCGCGAGCGTAGTCCAGGTTTTTTGACCGTTGACGACATAGTGCTCGCCATCACGCACCGCCGTTGTTTTCACCGCGGCAAGGTCGGAACCGGCTCCCGGTTCCGAATAACCCTGACACCACCAGTCGGTCCCATTCAGGATGCGCGGCAGCCAATACTGCTTTTGCGCCGTGCTGCCATATTTGATCAATACTGGTCCCAACATATTGACGCCGAAGGGCAAAATACGTGGTGCATTTGCGAGGCAGCACGCATGCTCAAAGATGAACTTCTCCATCGGGCTCCAACCCGGACCGCCAAATTCTGCGGGCCAATGATTCGCTAACCAGCCTTGTGCGTTGAGGATGGCATGCCATTCCTGCATGTCTGCTTTGGAGATATGCTTGCCCTCGGCAACCTTGTGGGATAGACGGACTGGTAGTTTGTCTGCCAGAAATGTGCGTACTTCTTTACGGAAGGTTTCTTCTTCAGCGCTAAAGTTAAGATCCATATCGATTGTCCTCTTAATAGATTTCGAACAGTCCGGCTGCGCCCATCCCGCCAGCGATACACATCGTGACGACCGCGTATTTTGCGCCACGTCGCTTGCCCTCAATTAACACATGCCCAGCCAGACGCGTACCGGTCATGCCAAACGGATGGCCGATAGAGATGGCACCGCCGTTGACGTTAAGCCGCTCGTCAGGAATGCCAAGTCGTTGCTGGCAATAGATCGACTGCGAAGCAAAGGCCTCATTGAGTTCCCAAAGATCGATATCATCAATCTTCAGACCATAACGCGCAAGTAATTTTGGAATTGCAAAAACGGGGCCAATGCCCATTTCGTCAGGTTCGCAACCAGCAATTGCCAATCCACGGAAAGCCCCTAGCGGCTGGAGATTGGCGCGTTCTGCTTCTTTTGCATCCATCATCACACAGGCTGACGCACCATCCGATAATTGCGATGCATTGCCAGCGGTGACATACTTGTCGGCTCCCATCACTGGCGCGAGCTTTGCCAGTCCGGCATAGGTTGTGCCGCGCCGGTTACAGGTGTCGCTACCGACTGTTACTTCTTTCCTGGAGATAACACCCGTCTCTTTATCAGTGATAGCCATGGTAGTCGTGCAGGCAATGATCTCGTGAAGGTAGCGTCCGGCGAGTTGGGCTTCTTCGGTCTTGCGCTGACTCTCTGCCGAAAAGCGGTCTTGCGCCTCACGGCTGATACCATAGCGTGCGGCTACGATATCTGCTGTGTCAATCATTGCCATATAGAGGTCAGGTTTGTGCTGTGTGATCCAAGGATCCATTCCACTATCGCCATCCTCACGCGTACGAATTTGTGAAATACTCTCAACACCACCGGCAATCATGGCGGAAACGCCATCAACCACAATACGTCCAGCCGCCATGGCGATTGCTTGTAAACCAGAGGCGCAGAAACGGTTCACAGTCGTGCCGCCAATGGTTATCGGCAAACCTGCGCGGATGATCGTTTGACGTGCTACGTTGCGGCCCGTAGTACCTTCGGGATAGCCGCAACCCAGAATCGCATCCTCAATCAACGCTGGATCAATGCCAGCGCGCTCTACCGCCGCGCGAACTGCAAAGGCGGCGAGAGCCGGGCCTGACGTGATGTTGAATTCACCGCGATGGGCTTTGGTCAGGGGTGTACGGGCGGTTGAAATAATAACGGCTTCGCGCATCATATATTTTCTTAATGAAAGTGAATGTACTTATTCGGACAGATTCAAGCTGGCAAAATTGGTGCCGCGTTCAACCAGCTCAACCAGCAATGGTGACGGCTGCCAGAACAATGGATCGTCCTTGGCGAACGCACGGATATCGGCCAGCACTTGTGGCAATCCCAGCGTGTCGGCATAGTGCATGGGACCACCGCGATAGCGCGGAAAACCATAGCCGTAAAGAAAGGTAACATCCACATCAAGCGGTCGTAACGCGATGCCCTGATGCACAACATTTGCGCCTTCGTTGATCATTGCCGCCATGTAACGTCGGATAATTTCATCGTCAGTGAAACGACGCGGTGTGATACCGGCACGTTGACGTTCAGAGTCAATAATCGCCTCAACTTCGTGGTCAGGTTTTCCTGTGCGGGTCCCGGCAGCATAGAGATAATAGCCCCGTCCGGTCTTTTGTCCGAACCAGCCGTTTTCGCACAATCGGTCTGCGATGCGCACGTAACGTGCCTCTGGATTGCGTGTCGCGGCACGGCGTTGTCGGGTCGCCCAACCAATGTCCCCGCCAGCCAGATCGGATACTTCAAATGGCCCCATCGGATAGCCGAAATCGCGTAATGCTTTGTCAATCTGGTAAGGCGATGCGCCATCTTCCATCATATGGTCAGCGGCTTGACGATAGACCGCCAGAATCCTGTTACCGATAAATCCGTCGCACACGCCTGCGCGGACCGGCACCTTGCGGAGTATTTTGGCAAGTGCAAATGCGGTCGCCACAACATCTGGAGAAACCTTTTTTGGCACCACGATCTCAAGCAACTTCATGATGTTGGCAGGGGAGAAGAAATGCAATCCGATCACATCGGAGGGACGCGAGATGCTGGCGGCGATCTCTTCAATGTCGAGATAGGACGTGTTGGTCGCCAGCACCGCACCCGCCTTACATACTCGGTCAAGTTCGGCAAATACGACTTTTTTAACAGCCATGTCCTCGAACACAGCCTCAATGACCAGATCGACGCCTGCTAATGTGGCGTAAGAAGTGCTGCCAGACCAGCGCGCCATCAATGTTGCCTTACCATCCGGTGTCAAACGACCCTTAGCGACTAATCCGTCGTAGACTTTTTGAACATGCAGGCGACCGCGTTCCAGCGCTGCGTCGTCACGTTCTATCATGATCACGGGTAGCCCAGAGTCGAGCAATGCCACCGCAATACCTGCGCCCATCGTACCGCCGCCTATGATGCCGACATGCGTGAGAGTGCGCGGCGTCGCATTCCGCATTTCTGGTAACTTGAGAACTTCACGATCAGCGAAGAACGCATGGATCAGGCCAGCACGCTGCGGACTGGCGTGGCATTCTCGGGATAGTTCGCGCTCGCGTCGCAGGCCTTCTTCAAATGGCAGATTGCGTGCAGCATCAACAGCGTCGACTATTTTAAGAGGAGAGAAAAGGCCACGAGGTTGATGTGTGATTGCAATGCGTGCAGCGTCGATTACCTGTTGACTGTCTGGTTGATCTGTCAGCGCTGCCGCATCGCGGGTACGGCGCAAAGGGGCAGAATGGGTGAGCAGATACTGCACATATTCCAGGCCCTCGGCCAGCACGTCGTTAGTGCGTCCGATGCGGTCGATCAAGCCCAGCGTAACTGCTTCATCAACGCCTAAATGGCGTCCGCTAAGCATCAGATCCAAAGCTGCTTTCGCGCCTATCAGGCGAGGGATGCGTTGTGTGCCGCCAGCACCCGGCAGCAAGCCGAGCAATACTTCGGGAAGCCCCAGTTTGGCACCCGGCATGGCAAGTCGGTAATGCGCGGATAGTGCAACTTCCAGTCCTCCGCCCAGTGCCGCACCATGGATCGCTACCACCACCAGTTTATGACTGGTTTCGATCTGATTGCAGACATCGGTTAATGCTGGCGGCAACGGTGGCGCACCAAATTCCCGGATATCTGCACCGGCGATAAAATGTCGGCCAGCGCCGATAATCAGCACTGCTTTTACCGCGTCGTCTTCGGCCGCGGCGTCAATGGCTGCAAGAAGGCTACGGCGCACGTCGACGCCCAGTGCATTGACTGGAGGATTGTCGATGGTGACCAGAAGGATGTTGCCATGTAATTGACGGGTGACGACTTCTGTCGGTTTGCCGAAGCGCATAGCGAAATATCTCCAGAGGAATGAATAACGCTTCGCACAGCAAAGCATTGCTTCGTAATAAAAAATTAAACTGAACGTTACCTTGTATTTCCTGTGAATGAGCAAGAGGAGGGTACTTATCACATTCAAGTAAAATTTTTAACTCTGGGGCAAATAGCTGAAGCAGTCTGGGTATCTGGCTTTTTATCATGCAGACTCAACTTCCAACTTCACAATCAAGACTTCACAAACGGCGTCATCCTGTTTTATACTCTTACCTGTCCCTGATAAAGAGGGGAACTGGTTTGACAGCCTGACATACCTACAGTGCACAAACGGCGCAATGCCGTTTTTTTGCATACGTTCACCCGTGTTGCGCATTCTTTGGGCGGCAGTGGTGGGGAGGCTTCGGCCTGCCGGTTGCTGTAGGTATCGGTCTGTCAACCCTGCTATTTGCCGCTCACCCCGTTTGACAGCGGGGCGCGGTTTAATCGCCACCTACGGAAGTTACAACATGCCTCGTATTACTACGCCCGGTTTCATGGCGCCTCTTCTCTCCGAACTACAAGTTAACGCGGTGGGGAAGTCATGAGCAAGCCAACACTACCGCCAACAATAGACGCATTTCATCAGCCGTTTTCATGGCTGCCATCCCATCATCAAACGAATGAGCACGCCCAGTTTTATGCCATGACGGTAGATATCTGCCACGGCATCAAGACGTGTATTGATTTGGCCCATTTGAGCAACTCAGATAGAAATACGGATACAGCACCGACGTTAACTATTGTTGACACGGAGCGCTTGCTGCGTCTAGCGCTGATGTCAGCTCACATGTTGGCCGAAATAGCTGCGACGCGGATTGATCGACTCGATTGACGCGGTAATGTTTGCCGCCTATGCGTGGAAATAAGGTGAGACAGCCGAATCGGTTAATTGGTCAAAAAAAGACTTAAGTTTTAATGAGTCAATCTCGCTCCAGAGCATAGCAATAGAGCAACACATAACGCCACCGACCTATTTTAAGAATAGGTCGGTGGCGTTTTTCTTTGTGGCAAGCGTCGACGTTCCTCGTGCTGAGTAAGCGCTCGGTCAAGGCTAATTCGAATTTACAATACAATTTGTATCGATTTTTAGATAAATGAGTTGACATTCGATTTGTGAGGTCTTAAAGTTCCATTAATGTTAAATATTGGAACTTATAGTACCAATTTATATAATCAACTGATAATGCAACGCACATCAACTCACAAGAGAGACTTTTATGACCGATCAAATATCCCTGGCTAACCGGAAGGTGACGGTTGGCTTACAGAAG
>NZ_JASJXA010000077.1:0-9113 GCF_035018905.1 Glaciimonas sp. Gout2
ACTTGGTGATCTTTGATCAAGGGTTATCCTGTCCAAGATAGTCTGTACTATGCATATATTCTCGGTCCTCGACCGTGAGCATATTGGCCCATGCGGCTTCTTCCCCCGGCTGCGGAAGCACATGACCAAACTCCACCATCATATCTGGTGGCAAATCTGATAAATAGACCCAGATGTATCGCTGATGTAATGACGCCGCATTGGCTATTTCGCTCACCAATTTTTCTATAAGTACTTTTTTGAGCTCGAGGCTGCGAGCTCGTATGACGCCATGAACGAACAGATGATTGGCTTGTAACGGACGGCCACCAAGATAGTAGTCCTCCGCAGCTTTTTCAGTGAACATCACTTGTGCAAAGAAATTGTCTGCTCCCGTCACTTCGCTGTGGGCACGGGTGATTGCTCGGGCGACGCTGGCTTTTACGGGAACGGTGAGGCAATGATGGGATGTATAGACCTGATAGGTTGGCATGATGCGTCTCCTTTGAGAAATATATGTTGCGGGATAATGAGATCGTATTTAGCGCTAATAGCCATGATTGATGACTCTGACAGTGTGGCAACAACGTAGTATAGGTCAGGCCTTATAAGTTGGTTGCTATAGGGAATGGAAGTCAAATGTGAGGCACAATAAGATCGTCAAAGCAATTAGAAGGTTCGGGTAACATTGTGTCGCCGGTTCCACACAAGCCTCGTTTTGGTGAGCAATTTTCCAAGATCAGTTCGCTGTTGCGAGAGCTGAACAACTATCACTTCGTAGGGCGAACGCCGCCTGTGCTGATTGCCCCGTGGCAGAACGATTCAGTTGCCGTCGAATTCATCATTTTTCCTAGGATGCTACAATTCAAAGATGTTACACAAGATATATTTTCCTAAGGCGAATACATCGCCGCATACCCGCAATCTTAGCGGTAAATGGTCTGTTTTGATCATAAAATAAATCCGTATATTTTGAACATTGGAAAACAACATGGAACATCGACGACTCGGTAAATCAGGCCTGCGTGTGCCTGCACTTAGCTTTGGCACCGCAACCTTTGGTGGCAGCAATGATTTTTTTAAAGCATGGGGAAGTACGGATACGAGCGGCGCGGCGCGCCTGATCGACGTTTGCCTGGAGCACGGGGTATCGATGTTTGATACCGCCGACGTATATTCAGATGGTATGTCCGAACAGATATTGGGCGAAGCGATTAAGGGTAAGCGTAGTCGTTTGCTCATTTCAACCAAGGCCACCTTTCCGGTGGGTGATGGAGCAAACGATTTCGGTTCGTCGCGTCAGCATCTGGTCGAAGCGGTCGAGAATTCATTGAAACGCCTCGGTACGGATCACATCGATCTTCTTCAGTTACACGGTCAAGATAACAATACGCCAGTAGAAGAGACCATGGCAACCTTGGATCAGCTAGTCCGATCGGGCAAGGTACGCTATATCGGTGGATCGAATTTTTCTGGCTGGCACCTGATGAAATCTCTCGCAGTGTCTGAGCGCTATGGCTATCCGCGGCACGTTGCGCATCAGGTTTATTACTCACTGCTCAATCGTGACTATGAGTGGGAGCTAATGCCGCTGGGCGTGGATCAAGGGGTCGGTGCGCTGATTTGGAGCCCATTGGGTTGGGGGAAACTGACCGGCAAAATACGCCGCAATCAACCTGCCAAGCCTGGCACTCGTGCGCACGACATTGCCGGGACGGGGCCACATTTCGAAGAGGAGCGGCTTTTTCGTATCGTTGATGCGCTCGATACCATCGCCGAAGAGTCCGGCAAGACAATTCCACAGATAGCGCTGAACTGGCTACTACAAAGAGAGACCGTGTCCAGTGTCATCATCGGCGCGCGTGACGAGAAACAGCTGATTGAGAATATCGGCGCTACTGGCTGGCAGTTAAGTGTCGAACAAGTCGCCTTGCTGGATCTTGCCAGTGATGTGGCACCAGTATATCCAGTATGGCACCAACGTGAGTTCCCTATGCTGAACGAACGCTTGAGCAAAAATCTTATTTGATCGTCGTGTTGGGCGATCAGGATTTACTCATGCAAAACGTTATTGAAGTAGCGTGATGTCCTGGGGTTTTAGTTCGAAACTATTTCTGATGCAATTTGCTAGATACACTTGAGGTAACGTCATTATAAAAAAATGGATGATGTGTATTTTTATACGCTTCATCCATTTTTTATATTTGTCGTAGTAAAGATTTCACTACTCAGAAACGCAGCTCTTCTATCGAGGTCTAATGAGCGCCGCCTGCATCAATAGGTCCAGTTGACCGTATAGGCTTGGTTAACCACACTAGCGCTACTAAAAATAAAAACAAGATCGCTGATATCCAAAAAATGTCTGTAGCACCTTTTGTGCTGGCTTCAACTGTCATCAATCTGTCGATAACAGCATATGCACCTTGCGGAGACATTCCTTGCGCGGTCAGGCCGTGGACAGCATCTACAAAGGCCGCATTTGTTGGTCCACTATGTTCCGATAATTGTGAATAGTGCAGCGCTGTACGGCGATCCCAAAAAGTACTAGTGACCGACGTTCCAATCCCACCAAACATGATTCGAACAAAGTTTGACAGACCCGCAGCCGCTGGAATTTTGTCAGGCGGTTGACCTGACAAGATAATCGACGTCAAAGGGATAAAGAACATTGCCATCGCAGCACCCTGAATCACCGTGGGAATCATTAGCCGCATGGTATCAACATTCTGTGTAAATCCTGCGCGCATAAAGAACACTAACGCGAAGATCAGGAACGCTGCAGACGCCACCCAACGTGCATCAATTTTAGGTAATAATTTACCAATCAACGGGGACAATATGATCGCAAAAATACCTACGGGTGCCATGACTTCACCCGCCAGTGTGGCGGTATATCCAAGCTGCGTTTGCAACCATAGCGGCAGAATCACCAAGCTACCAAAGAACAGGCCATAACCGACTGAGATTGCGATCACGCCGCCGCTGAAGTTGCGACTTTTGAATAGCGATAAGTCAACGACTGGATGCTTACTGCCTAGTTCCCAAATCACAAAATAGATGAAGGAGACTACCGCTACCGCAGTCAGAATCACAATTTGTCCGGAGTTGAACCAATCCAGCTCCTTGCCTTTATCCAGCATGATTTGTAGCGATCCCACCCAGACTACAAGAAGCCCTAGACCGACCGCATCAATAGGTAGCTTGCGGGTCGCAGATTCACGTGTTTTATAGATAGACCATGTTGCCCAAGCGGCAAATACACCGATTGGAATGTTGATATAAAAAATCCATGGCCAAGTGTAATTGTCGGAAATCCAGCCGCCTAACAGCGGCCCCATGATGGGCGCTACAAGCGTCGTCATCCCCCAGAACGCCAGGGCCATTCCGCTTTTTGAGGGCTTATAACTCCCTAGTAATAGCGATTGGGATAACGGAATCATTGGTCCAGCAACAGCGCCCTGCAAAACCCGTGCTGCAATCAACACTTCCATGCTTGGCGCGAGCCCGCACAGCGTTGATGACAGGATAAACAGGATAATTGAGGTGATAAATAATCGGACCTGACCAAAGCGCTGGGTCAACCAGCCGGTCAGCGGAACCGAAATTGCATTCGCAACCGCGAACGAAGTGATAACCCATGTCCCTTGTTGCGGGGAGACGCCCAAATCTCCCGAGATAGCAGGGATAGAGACGTTTGCAATCGACGAGTCGAGTACGTTCATGAACACGGCTAGCGACAAGGCTACCGTGCCAAGAACCAGTTTTCCACCCGTTAACGGTTGCAAGGGTTGCAACGGCTGATGTGGTCGGTTAGGGGAACTCATGCATGCATTCCGGTTCGGTTATTGTACAAAATACGCCATGAATTTTCTGAAAAGTGATGCGCTTAAAGATATTAGAAATTTGCATGGCGCCAGATGTCACAGGTTTCAATGTGCAGCAACGGCAGGATTCGGTGCGTTATTGGCGGCGATAATATCGCTAATAATCGCATCGGCTTCCTGGCCAGATTTGTCGAATACTTCGGTTTTGTAAGCAGGCACAGTCCTGGCTGCGGAGCCTGCAGTCAATGAAGTTCCTTCGGTTTTAGCGATATCGACCTTCACATCCATTGAGACGCCGATCCGTAGTGGATGGGATTCCAGATCTTTTGGATCGAGGGTGATGCGCACCGGAATACGCTGTACGATTTTGATCCAGTTGCCACTGGCATTTTGTGCTGGTAACAGTGCGAAGGCAGAACCTGTTCCGGCTGCAAGGCCTAAAACTGTTCCGTGATATTCGATCTTCGAGCCGTACAAATCGGACACTAATGTCACCGGTTGACCGATGCGCATATTCGCGATTTGCACTTCCTTAAAATTGGCATCTACCCATAATGCATTCAGCGGCACAATTGATAACAACGTCGTTCCGGCGGCTACACGCTGGCCGACTTGTACTGAACGTTTCGCAATGTAGCCGGTGATTGGCGCCGGCAATGTTGTCCGTGAGAAGTTCAGGTACATGGTGCGCACCTGAGCTGCAGCGTGCAGCACATTTGGATGTTGCGCCACTGTTGTCTTGTCAGTCAGTACGCGATTGGATGCGAGCTGTTCGCTGGTCGCTAATAGTGCCGCATCGGCAGCTTGAACGGCAACTTTTGCATGCTCCAACTCTTCCTTGGATACAGCACCTGTGGCGATTAATTGCTGACGGCGGGCCAAATCAGCGCGTGCTTTTTCAACGTCCGCACGACGTGCTGTGACGTTTGCGTTCAAGGCGCTGTTATTGACAAACAATGTACGTACTTCGCGCACAGTTTGTGCCAGTTGGGCTTCCGATTGGTCGAGTGCAACTTTGGCATCCGCTTGATCCAATTTGATGAGAGGTACGCCCGCAGTGACCAATTCGGTGTCGTCGGCATTGATCGCAATGACAGTACCGCTAACCTGAGGCGTGACCTGCACTACGTTTCCTGAGACATACGCGTCGTCGGTACTTTCGAAGTGACGAGCAAAGATCACCCACCAAATGCCATACGCAATCAATAAAATCAAAAGAAGGACGGTAAAAGCGATGAGAAGTCCACGGCGCTTGCCTTTGGTCTCAATTGGCTGTTCGACGTCAGGCACGCCAGCACTGGCGGGAGGTGCAGCATTGTTAGAGTCTTGCGGAGTTTGATTAGGTGTATTCATGACGCTGCATTCACAAGAGGTGGACGGTTTGACAATGGATTATTGCTGCTGGTTTTTTTTGCATCGGTAGTGCTGATCGCCGCTGGGGACAGCCCTTCAGTGTTGGCATCAAAACCACCACCTAATGACTTGATCAGACCTATCCTCAAATCAGCGCGACGGGCAAGCGTATCGAGCTCGAATTTGCGCTGTGAGAGATAGGTGATTTGCGTGGCTACAACTTGGAGCATGTTGGCAGTACCAACTTGCTGGCGTTGCTGCGCGAGCTTCATGCCACGCTCAGCAGCCTGAGTTGCTGCGGCCTGATTATTTTTTTCAATCTCAGCTGCCCGCAACGACTGTACCTGATCCGAGACTTCGTGCAGTGCATCGGTGAGGGCTTTGTTATAGGTTGCAACGGCACCGTCGTAAGCGGCAACACGGCCTTTCAACTGAGCACGCAACGCGCCGCCTTCAAATATTGGCAAGTGAATAGCGGGACCGATTCCATTGACCATACTACTTTTGCTTAAAAAGTTGGTCCAGCCCAAACTTGAAAGTCCGATCATCGCCGATAAATTGACGTTTGGATAGAACTCAGTTTTTGCCACTTTAATATCGCTTTGAGCGGCTTCGACTTGCCAGCGTGCAGCCACAATATCAGCGCGTCGCCCGAGTAATCCCATTGGCAACTGGTCGGGCAGAGTGATAGCTGTTTCTGCTGGCAGTGATGGTTGGGGAATCAGCAAACCACGGTCTGGTCCTTGCCCGAGCAGCGCCGCCAATTGGTTGCGGGTCAAGGCAATGGCTTCATTCCATTGAGCGTGTTCGGAGAGTAAATTGGCTACTTGTAAGCGACTTTGTTGATTGTCGCTTTGCGTATCAAGGCCGGCAGCAAAACGTTGTTGCGTCAAACGGTCTAACTGATCGCGTAAAGCTAATTGTTGATTGGTTAAATCCAGCTGCGCATATTGTCTTGCCAATTGAATCCATGCCTTGGCGACTGCGGTGGTCAGCATGAGACGCGAAGCATAATGTTCAGCCTCTGCTGCTTTACTTTGAGACAGCGCAGACCGCAATTCCGCGCCATGTTTATCCCAAAAGTCAAGATCATACGAAAAGTTCAGCGCCAATTCATTATCCGTTACGTACGCGCCACCAAATGGTGGTGGATAGATGCTGTTTTCAGTGAATCGTTGGCGCGTGGATGAAAAGCTGGCTCCAACCTGTGGCTTGGAACTTGCACCCGCTGCTTCAACCATTGCGTGTGCCGCTGCGACACGGGCTGCTGCGACTTGCAGATCTGGGTTACCGGCCAAAGCTTCATCAGTGAGTTGTTGTAGCGGAGCGCCGCCAATACTCGTTACCCACGAAGCGTCAGGCCATTGGCCACCTTGGTCTGGAAGCGATGTCGCAGTGGCATAGTCGGCCGCGGTATTGGAGTGAGCACTTGTTTGAATACCGCTCATATTGGCACAAGCCGACAAAAGGATAGCGGTCACAGAGATAGCGAGGCGCTGCAGGCGCATGGAGGATAATGCGGGTCGAAAAGAATTAGGAAGAGTGTTCATTGGAATGATTTGTTTAGCTGCATTCGTTGATGATGGCATTTTTAGAGAAGATGTCACGTAGGCAATAATTGCCGGATTAATTTTTTGTTGTCTGGTCAATGAATTTTCACGGCTGGATTTTGTGGGTTATTTGCCAGCACACGTCGCAATAGGGACTTTAAAAAACCGATCTCTTCTGGGGTAAATCCAACAAAATGTTGATTTAGTACATCACAAAAAACCGACGGTATCTTTTTTGCCAGTTCTGCACCGTCATCGGTAAGCCCCAACTTTACTAAACGCCGATCTTGCGGGCATGGCTCACGCAGGATCAGCCCACGCGACGCCAACCTATCAATCATCCGCTTCATCGAAGCCGCATCGGTGTACGTTTCTCTGGTTAAGTCTGCGGCTGTTAAATACTTCCCGGTGGAAAGCATTAATAAAATGGCTCCCTGCGCGTGTGTTATGCCAAATTTGCTTAATAAATCGTCTGAGCTTTTCATCAGCATAGTGCGCGAGCGCGCTAATAAGTAGCCGATGCTATCTTCGATTTGATACGTATCGATTGCGAAAAGGGGTGAAATTTCAGCCGGATTGGTCACTTAGTTTCTTTAATAATCATTGCCTAGGCAAGAATATACAGGAGTTTAAGGAAACACGCAGCCAGTTGCTATCGTCAAAAACCAGTTGTATAAGTGTGTTTGGTGTTAATAGTCCTGATTAAGATGGCATATTAAGATAGCCTAGGTCTTAAACGTTGTTTTTTATCCTCACAAAATAGAGGGCATCCTCCATATAAATCGACGGTAGATAACAACGAAGTGTTGTTTTTCATAAATTTTTTTGGGGCGGAGAAGCTTGGTTTTTTATTCCAAATGCCATCTCCACGCGCACCAAAATAGGGGGCTCACGTATGCATAGGATGCATGTGATACAAATAAGCCCAACAAATCCAGGGCATGAGTACGCACCATCTTGGGCAAATGTGGTCCGTCTCGATACATCAACAAAAGAGTTTCAAATAGAAAACTATCAGAACAAAAAACCGATAGTTGTTGATGAAATGATCAAGCTAAAAATCATATAAATTATTTATAAATCAAACGTTCCTTCTAGGTAACATTACTGTTAATCTTAAAAATTGACGGTTCGGTGGAACATGTTTTGAATAAACTTCTGACTTTTCCTGAGCAATTAGCTGCACCTCCTTCAGCACGCGCTAAAGCCATGCTGTTCCACGATCCACGCTCCACGGCATTGTTAAAACAGGTTGAGCGGATCGCGTTAAGCGATGCGACTGTATTAGTTACCGGCGACACAGGCACCGGTAAAGAATTAATTGCCAGACACATCCATGTCCAAAGTGGCCGTACTGGCCCTTTTATTGCAGTAAATTGCGGCGCGTTCTGTGAAACGTTGGTGGACGCGGAATTGTTCGGTCATGAAGTTGGCGCATTTACGGGCGCTACTCATGCCCGTTCAGGATGGTTTGAAGCCGCCAACGGAGGGACTTTATTTCTTGATGAAATTGGAGAGTTACCGGCTTCTTTGCAGGTGAAGTTATTACGCGTGCTGCAGGAACGTCAGGTCGTCAGACTAGGTTCGCGACGCCCGATTCCGCTAGACGTGCGATTGGTTGCGGCCACCAACGTCGACTTGCAACAGGCAATATTCCACAACAGATTTCGTGCTGACTTATATTATCGTCTTAGCGTCGCGACGGTAAATATGTTGTCGCTTCGTGCCAGATCCGGTGACATCTTACCGCTGGCACGCCACTTCATTGAGACCTACAGTACAAGACTGCACTTGGAGGGGGTAACCTTAAGTGTTGTTGCACAAAAGATGCTTGAAGCTTATGACTGGCCGGGCAATATTCGTGAGTTAGAAAACGTAATCCATTACGCACTTATCGTCTGTGATGGAAATGTGATCATCAAGGATGATTTAAAGCTTGCCGGTAACATGCAGCGCTCTCCCAACTTCGAGTCACATGATACGGCCGAATTTACGCCTACTTCCTCACCACAGAGAGATCAATCGATTAATGGCTCCGCGACAAAGATGCAACATCGACTAGAAGCCTTAATTGCAGAGTGCATCCAATTTGCGCAACCTAATCTCTTCGAAACCGTCGAGAAAGCGGTGGTTCATACCGCTTTTGCAGGTTGTAATCAAAATCAGGTACAAACCGCAAAGGTCTTAGGGGTTACTCGCAACATGCTTAGAACCCATTTGAAACGATTTGGTTTAATCGGTTAAGTACTAGTAAACTCGGTCAAATATCTGTAACGGTGAAACATTGCGCGATTGCATTGTTGCCATGGCTGTCTGATATAAATAAAAAATTAGTTAGGGTGTGTTGACATTTATTTCAACCAAAGTGCCGAAGCCGCGAGCGCCACGAATGAAGCAAAGCGCGAAG
>NZ_JASJXA010000078.1:0-7583 GCF_035018905.1 Glaciimonas sp. Gout2
TCACAGACATTACATAAAATTTCGGTGCGGGTCATGCCGTGAGCGCGGTCAATCCGTTCGCTGACATTTTCTGGATTAATCGCTTTGAAATAACTTGGCCAGCCGCAACCCGAATCGAATTTCGCGTCTGATTCAAACAAAGGTGTGTTGCAGCATACACAGGTATAAATGCCATGTTCGTGGTGATCCCAGAATTTTCCCGTGAAAGCACGTTCAGTGGCGGCTTTTCTTGTAACTTCATATTCCATTGGTTCTAGTGTCGCGCGCCATTCTGCTTCGGTTTTAGTAACTTTTGAGTTGCTCATGATGGACTCCTATTTTAATGGACAGTTTTTGAGTTTTTTTTGATGGCTTTTTTAATTTCCGTACTCATCTGCCGACTCACTGATGAGTCAATTATGTTTAACTTACTCATTTAAGAAGAACAGCTAACTTCTAATCCGTTGGCCCAGTCGGGTGGCAACGCGGCGTAGTCAGCATATTCAGGCTGTTCATCAAATGGCTGCTGTAAAATTTTAAGTAGTTTACGAACCTCGGAATAGTCTTTTTTCTGTGCTTTTTCAATCGCAACTTGCGCTAAATAATTCCGCAGCACGTACTTGGGGTTCGTTTTATGCATTGCAAGACGTCGCACTGCGTCAAGGCTATTTTCTGACTGCAATCTCGCCCTGTATTGAAGCACCCATGCATCAAAACCTGCTCTATCGATAAACAGATGACGCAATAGCATGTCGTTTTCTGGATGCGCGATTTGCAAGTCACCTAAACGGCGGAAAAATAATGTGAAGTCCGTATGGCTACTTTGCATTAATGCAAACATTGCATCAAATAACTTATCGTCTTCTGGCTGAACAGTTAGCAGGCCTAGCTTGGCGTGCAATAAGTCACCATACTTAGCAGTATATTGGTTTTGATAGTCTTTCAACGCATCTTCGGTGTCTTCAACACTTCCAATCAATGGGAGTAATGTCTGGCCGAGTGCATAGCAGTTCCAATGACCGATTTGTGGTTGCATATTGTAAGCATAGCGGCCTTGTTGATCCGTATGGTTGCAGATATGGCGTTGGTCGTAAGCTTCCATGAACCCAAATGGTCCGTAATCAAGTGTTAGTCCTAATATCGACATATTGTCGGTATTCATAACGCCGTGCATAAAACCGACTGCCTGCCACTCGGCCATTAAATGGGCGGTACGCTTGGTCACTTCCGCTAAAAAAGCTTGATATCTATTTTCTTTTGCTGCTAGTTCTGGATAAAATTGTACGATAACGTAATCGGCCAAGATTTTCAGCGATGTATGTTGTTTGTTGTAAAACCAGTGTTCAAACGATCCAAAGCGAACAAAGCTTGGTGCCATGCGCGTTACTACTGCCGTGGTTTCCGGTGTTTCTCGCATCACCAACTGGTCTGATCCGATGACACTTAGTGCGCGCGAGGTTGGAATGCCCAGCGCCGCCATCGCTTCTGAGCAAAGATATTCGCGAATGGATGAGCGCAGTACCGCACGACCGTCTCCCATACGCGAATAAGGCGTCGCTCCAGCCCCTTTGAGTTGCAACTCAATACGGCTAGTAGCGTTATATGATGGGACGTCGCCTAATAATATCGCGCGCCCATCACCCAATTGGCCCGCCCATTGTCCAAACTGGTGCCCTGAATATACGGCGGAAAGTGGCTGTGATGCATCCAATAACTGGTTACCTGAAAAGGTATCAATAAATTGTTTAGAGGGAAATATAGCCGGATCAATACCAATTAACGCTGCGGCGACATCATTGGCATCGACCAGATAAGGTGCCACGATTGGCGTTGGCATTAGGCGCGTATAAAACTCTGGAGGTAAAGCGGCAAATCCATTGCTTAATGAAAGTTTCGGGAATGTTGGCTCGATATTCGGTGCGGCTACGTCATGCATGCGGGTTCCTTGGAAAGCGGAATGTGGTGGCAACCCGTAGTTTGACAGAGATAGCCGATATCATTGCTAAACACTGTCAATCTAAAAAAGGAGTAATAAGCGACTGACGTTCTTACATCGTCGAAACGCATACTATTTCCGGGCTTTTATTAGCAGTCAATTGACAGGGTTAAGCCATCATCAGCGCAAGAACAGGATGTTAAAGCGTCTTTTAGCTTGTTAAATATTCATGGTCAAAATGAGGCGTAAATAATCGAAATAGGAGTAATTTGTTACCAATAATCTTCGGTGACAAATTGTCCGGGTATTGCTCTGCGGCATGGGCGCATACCGCGCTGAACCAACATTTCTCTGGTCGCTGTAATCATTTCTGGATTTCCACAAATCATCACGCGCGATGCCTCTAACGTTATTGGTTGACCTGTAACGTGTTCGAGCGTGCCATTTTCAAGTAGTGTTGTAATGCGGCCATGAAGATGGCGCGGGCCTGTCGTCTGCGTGTCACGGGTTGTCGCTTGCACCATCGTCAGACTTGCACCGCCAT
Source organism: Glaciimonas sp. Gout2 (assembly GCF_035018905.1). NCBI lineage: Bacteria > Pseudomonadati > Pseudomonadota > Betaproteobacteria > Burkholderiales > Oxalobacteraceae > Glaciimonas > Glaciimonas sp. Gout2. The sequence goes on from NZ_JASJXA010000078.1 coordinate 2,460, forward strand.
TTGCAAGTTCGGTGCGTTGTGGCAGGCTTTCCAGCAATGCTTGATAGGCTAGTTCTTCAGTATTTCGTACGCCGTGCACGAGTACTAAATGCGTAAACTTTTTCCATAAGGCGGGATCTTGCAAAATCGAGATGAAGGGCCCAAGGCCGGTTCCGGTTGCCAGCATCCAGAGATCCTTTCCATCGACAAAACGATCTGCAGTCATGAACCCATAACTGGATTTTTCGACGAGTATTTTATCTCCCGGCAGTAGCTTTGACAGAAGTGCCGAAAACGGACCATTTGGTACTAGCACCAAATAGAATTCGAGGGTATTTTCTGTCATCGCTGAGGTCAATGAATAGGCGCGGGACACCGTTTCGCCACTCTCCGTCCTGAGGCCTAAGCGCGCAAACTGGCCGGGTGTGAATTGATATGCGGATGGCCGCGTGCATCGAAAGGATAGTAAAGTATCAGTCCAGTGATGCACGCTCGTAATGGTTTCGAGAGTATCTTTTTCGCCGCTAGTAATAGCGCTGTCGGGGATAACGTTTGTCATAATCAGGCACTCGTTTTATCAGTATATCTCCCACAATACACGTTTCATTAGTGATGTGATGACGTTCCACGGATAACGAGATAGTTTTTAACATCGGAGCACATCCAGATAAACGGTTGGTTGCTAATTAAATGTAAAAAATAGGAACAGGCATCGTTTTTTTTACCACGTACAAATTGGCAACTGATTCGTTGTCTACCGCAGCGAATCAGTTGCACATCGCCAAATTTTTAAAATAAAAATATCTTTTCAATAGGTGGAAAAAGCGTTCACTAAACTAGATTGAGCTTTTGTAATTGAGTAAAGCAACTAATGTTGGTTCTAATTGAGCGTTATGTCTGCCTCCAAATTTTTACGTTGTTACGTCCCGAATGTTTGGCATCATAGAGTGCTGTATCGGCACGCTGAAGCAATTCGTCAAAGCCGGTGACTGTGTGGTCCATAGCGCTGATCCCGATGCTAATAGTGTATTTAATTTCTGCACCATCGATGATGACCCGTGCAGCTTCGATCTTGTTGCGTAAGCGTTCTGCCAGTTGCAATGCCCCGCCAAGATCTGTTGATGGGAGAAGCGCTGCGAATTCTTCGCCACCGATCCGTGCTACCGTATCGATGTCTCGCATCGTTTCCTTCATCGTGCTTGCCAGATTACACAATATAAGATCACCAGCTGCATGTCCGTACGTATCATTGACTTTCTTGAAATAGTCAGCATCGATGATGATAAGAGTGAGGGGCCGAGGATTTCGATGCCAACGTTTGAACTCTAGCTCTGCTGCCTCGAAAAGCGTACGTCGATTTGCTATGCCAGTTAAATAGTCGCTCGAAAGGGCACTTAAGTGTCCAGCCGCATCGTTATTCCGGTCAGTTATATCGCGCAAAATTAAAGCATAACTGAGTTCATCAGGATCCGCTAAAACCATATTTCCTGCACCATCTACTGCAGTATCTTCAATCGGCACAATCATACTGCTGCTCCAGAAGCTTGTCCCGTCAGCCTTGACACGCCAGCCTTCGTTCAGACTCCAGCCGTCTTCATCGGCTTCTTTTAAGTAGTCTGTAATCCGTTCGGGCGAGATGCTACCTTCCTTGTAGAACATAGAGAAGGATTTTCCCACCACGTCTTCGGCAGTAAATTTAGTGACGCGTCCAATACTTGGATTCCATTCGTGGATTTTTCCTTCCTGATCAAGGCTCATTAATGCATAGTCTGTGACGCCCACCGTTATCGCGTTAATCCAAGCCGTGTTGTACTTGAGTTGGCGCTCTTGGGCTATGATCTGCGTCATATCGGTTAGGACTGTCATCAGATGGCTTTCATCCAATTTGATCATGCTTATCCCGAGCATCTTGGGATCTTGTTTTCCGCGAACGCCTGCAGTCAATTGGGCTCTGAAACCCTCACAAATAGATCCTTGTGGTGCTGTAAAATCTGCTGCCATGCGCCGCAATTCTGGGGCAACCGACTCTAAAGCGTTAAATAAATTTGACAGCCCGCCATCTTTCGATAAGGGCATTAATAGCTGGGCTGAGAGTGGATTCATCAGCTCAACCTCGCCCAAGCGGTTAGTTTGCACAAGGCCAACCGGTGCGAGGTAAAGAAACTGCAGTAATGCCTCGTACTCGCTGGCAATGTCTTGCGTACTCCCGTCTTCGCTCATGTTGCGCGTAAAACTAAAATGAATCGGATCAGCACGTCAGGACGCGATAAAAGTCTTAGTTTTACCTTAATAGGGCGCATGCGTAATGTGAGTACGTAATCAATGATGGTATCTAAAGAGGTGGAGGATTCGCGTGCATCTTCGAAGCGCTGCGCAACCATGAAGTTATTCATGCACGGAGCAACATTCGTAAATAAATGTGACCCGATCACGTTTTGAGCCCGCAATCCAGCCAATTTCGATTCAAATAGGTTGTAGCGTTGCACCAGGCCTGCGTCGTCAAATCCAATCACCCCAAAATCCATCTCATCGAGCTCTGTTGCCGACGCGTTAGCAATTATTGACATCAATCCTTCTTGATCGAAGAGCTCTTTGTTTATTTCAAGCATGTTATCTCCCGAGTTTTAAGCAAATATGACATCGACGGCCACGCATATTTGGTTCAAATTACAATTGAAAAATGGTTTTCAGGGCAAGCGTGTTGAAAAAAATAGTAGGTATTCATCGCGGGGCGGGTAACTACAGAGGACAGCACGCGTTTGTTCACGAGACTTTTTGATGTACTAATGAGACAACTAGACGATCAGCGAAACGCTGCTATCGCGGTAGAAATAATAAATACTGAAAGTTTGAAGTATTAGAAACTGATGGCACCGCTGGTATTGAAAGACTTAATTGATATTTGCTGCCGCGGGATAGCGGATTTGTCTTCGCTTTTAGTGCGCTTTATTTTCACCTAATCTTTTTAGAGACAAGGAGGTACGTTGCGCTGCTGCTAATGGGTATAAAAGCAATGTTTTTATAGACTTTATAGTACCGCAAAATTTCACAAACACCAGCATGACTTTCTTCTTATTTTATGGCGTGGTTTTTCTAAAATTACACGTTATTGATATAACTACATATCGTGCAATATTCACGCTATGTAATGTCTATTATTAAGCGAGGACTCTTTTTACGGTTTTTATAGTGGTTTCACTTGCAATACCCAAATAGAATTTTGTTTCATCAAAGCCAATATCCCAATGACCTTGCGGCCCACTCTTTGATTCGGTCAGTCAGTGACCTTTGGTCCCAAGCCTCTGCGGTAATTTCATCCGAGGTACTTAGATCATCATCAAACGCATTTTCCATTTCGCTACCAAATTCGTCGCCCATGATGATGACGTTTGCTTCGTAATTATGCAGAAAACTACGGATGTCAAGGTTGGCCGATCCGACCGTAGACCAGTTGCCATCGATTACCGCAGTTTTGGCGTGAAGGATGGCGACCTGTAATCGATAGATTTTTATGCCCGCTGCAAGGAGTTGATGGTAATACGACTGTCCTGCTTGAGATGCAAGGCCGCTATCGGAGACGCTGGGAAAAATCATTGAGACTTCAACGCCGCGCCGCGCGGCGTCAATTAGCACCTGTACCATTTGCTGATCAGGGGCAAAGTAGGGCGTTGTGATATGAATGGTTTTCTTTGCATTTTGAAATGCCTGGATATAGGCTTTATAAAGAATAAACTCTCCCCGCGGCCTGCTAATCACTACCCGCACCACTTTGTCGCCAGCAATGCCTAATGTCGGGAAATACTGTAAGTCGGGCAGGTCTTCAGTACCTTGCTTTGCCCACGAACGCATGAACGAAAGCTGCAAAAAAGCGACCGCTGGGCCTTCAATCTGGATGTGTGTGTCGCGCCAGCCGACTGAGCCGCTGGTCTTTTTCTTTGACCTGAACAATGAGCTATTGGCATAGGCCGCACTGATATTCACGCCACCTGTGAAGGCAATTTTTCCATCGACGACAAGAATTTTGCGATGGTCTCGGTTATTGAGGCGCCATGCGCCGATCCGTTTTAACGGATTGACGGGGTTGAATTCGACCAATTTGATGCCGGCGCTGCGCATACGGTCAAAAAATTCAGTTGGTGTGCCAATGGTACCAACGCTGTCATAAATGATATTGACCTGAATTCCGGCACGCTGTTTCTCGATAAGCAGATTGGCGAATTGCATGCCAAGAGCGTCTTGATCAAAAATATAGGTCTCAAAGTTTATATTATTCTTGGCATTGGCAATCGCCTTGATCATGGCATTCAGTGTCTGCGGGCCATCGAACAAAAGCGTTATTTTATTGCCTGCAATTGGCGGTGCCGTCACTGCTGCATCTTCCAGCGCCGCCAATTTATGCAAGTCAACCCGCGAGTGACTTAATCTCGATACCAAAATTGATGATGAGCGGGCATTTTCTGGTCGATTTTTAATGGCAAGCGAACCATCGGCTGGTTGCTCATTGAACGTCCTTATATCGGGCAGCGATGCGCAAGAAGATAGCGTTAGCCCTAACAAGGCGATCAACAGGATCCGTTGCAGGCGAGAAAGCATCGCACGATTTGAACTCGTGACGCGCGTGTTGATTCTCTTGATGATGCCCGTGGTGGTGCCCTTGTCGAATCTCATGGCGAGTCTCATAAAGAATGTGGTGGCAAATCTGTTTAGGAAATTGTTATCACCAGACCCGCTAGTGGCGCTGGCACACTTGCTATCTCATTGTCAGTATATAGCCAAATTGTTATTTCCCTAGAAGCGCCAATAAGGACGTTAAGCAAGTTGTGGAGCAATCGTTTGAGGCGGCGACTATAAGAGGCTAGCAACATCAAACACGGATTACAGGTTCAAGATGCTTTTGTGTAATTTTGTTGATATTTTTATATTAATGGTGTTCATTCTCATTTTTAGCTAGCCCATTATTTGTTACTCGTCAGTTTGCGGAGTCTGCAGAATGCCAGCCAATTATGGCGCGCTATGACATCACGAAGCAGCTCTCGGCTCAACTTAATATCAACAACGTTTTAGACACAAACTACTTTGGCGTGTTCGGGGCCTATGGCGCGATCACCTATGGCGCACCACGCGACGCTACGGTGACACTTAAGT
>NZ_JASJXA010000079.1:0-7174 GCF_035018905.1 Glaciimonas sp. Gout2
GGTGTCATTATTAAATAAAATAAATAATGGAACATTAAAAAAACGCGCATAGTAAATTTGACTTACAAATACGCCTCACAATTTATAATTAAAGTGGTGAAAAATTACCCTTACTTCCATCAACATCAATGTCATTTTTAGCGTCGTAGCTATCGGCTATAACCTCATTTTCAGATTCTTCATTTCGATCATTAATAGAATCCTCGCTTATTGCCCCCGGATGGTCGATGCCAGCCAGTTCGACCTCCTGAAGCCAGAGAAGCAGGTGAACTACCGGATAAATAACATCCATTTCAACCATTGAATAAAGCGCATGCGTGCCATAGATTCGTCGTGCCAAGCGCACATCGACGATCACGGGAACACCAACCTTCTCCGCATACATTCTGACTGCTAAGGCGCGTTGATTGCGTTGACGTACAGAGACATAAGGAATCGGTGAAATTTCAGGCTTAAAATAAATACCGATGGCTATATGCGTTGGGTTGGCAATAATCATTTTAGAGTTTTGGATATCATCCTTCTCTTGTGACGATAGCAATTCCATATGCGCTTGCCGCCGTGAACTCTTGATCATTGGGTCGCCCTCCTGCTCCTTGTTTTCGCGCTTGACCTCCTGCTTGTCCATGCGTAAATCCTTCAGATAAAGGAAAAGTTCAGCCATCGCATCGAGAATTATAATGATCATTACAGAGCCCAAACAAATCAGAACCAGACTAATGATAAGCCTCCCCCAAATGTCCACAATTACCGGAATCGAGGCATAAATTTGCGAGAATATCAAGCCACGATGCCACCACCAGGCAAGTACCGCAGCAGCACCAAAACTAAACAGATAAAGCATTGTCTTGATGAGATCCTTGATAGTGCGCAGGCTGAATATTTTTTTAAATCCCTTCGCCGGATTAACGGCCCCGAAATTCAACTTTAATGCTTCACTCGCCAAGGAAAAGCCACTTTGAACCAGCGAAGGAATAGCGGTAGAAAGTATACTCAGCAAAATAATTGGGCCAATTACCTTTAACCCAGATAGCAATAAACTGGCGACATAACGATGGAGATCGACGTCAAATCCGCTTTGCACAACAATGATAAGAGCTGTTCCGATTTCAGCAAGTGAGCCAAGCCATACTACGAACAACACGCCACAAAAAGTTAGACAGGCGACAACCAGATCACGGGCTTTAAATGATTGACCTCGTTTAGCTGCATCTTTCTTTTTTTTTTGCTGTTGGCTTTTCGGTTTTGCTGGCAGCGGACATTGGCTATTTCCCCCTGAACCAGTATGACAATTGGCTAGACTTTGCCGTTAACTGCATAATTTCATCTGGAAAGATCGGTCCAAAATAGATTAGCAATGTCAGCATTGCCATAAAACTTTTTATGGTGAGTGATACAGAGAATGCATTGAGCTGGGGCGCGAAGCGCGACAGTAGCCCCAACGTGAACTCGGATAGCAGCATGATCGTAATGACCGGGCTCGCCACAACAATTGCCTTGGTCATCAGATCGACCAAAATAGACATAATTGGTAACGATGAAAAATTACATCCTTGCAGAGGATCACATAACCGATAGCTATTGTTGATCGCTTGAGCAAACAGTAGCATCCCACCACCTTGTAAATAAATTGCAGCTGCAAAGATATTAAAAAAATTGGCTAGTTCGGAAGTATCTACGCCATTCGATGGATCGATTGTGCTGCTAAGCGTTGCGCCTCGCTGATTGTCAATAAAGTTACCGACTGCATGGAAAATCCAAAAAGGCCACGCAATAAGACACGCCATTATTAAACCAATGAAGAGTTCCCTGCCTATAGCAATGATATAAGGAAGTGTTTCGATGTTTGCCATGGCATCCATCGGTACGGGCCAAAATCCCATGGCTATAATCATAATCACCGTATGACGGGTCGGACCTGTCAATACAGTCGTATTAAAAAAAGGGAGAATAAAAAATATTGGCGCTAACCTCACATAGCCAAGCGAAGCCCCTAGCATCCAAGTGTGTAGATCAAAAAAAAGTGAAGCATTCATTAGCAATATCAGCCTATTGCCAATCGCATCATTTCCTGACTAAAGTTGAGTAGAACTTCACCATACCAGCCAGATAATAAAAATAAGCACAAACTCACCGCTAGCAACTTTATGCCAAATGGTAAAGTCTGCTCCTGTAATTGCGTGACCGTTTGGAACAATCCAACTAAAAGACCAACAACAGTCGCAACTGTCACTGGCCACAGTACCAACATCAGCACCAGATACAAACTCTTGTTACCCGCATAGGCAATATCATTCATTGTTAAGTACTCAGATCGATGTATTGCAGGATTAATCCCTGACTCAAAATGGACCAGCCATCAAGCGCGACAAAAAGGATCAATTTAATTGGGACCGAAATCACAACTGGGCTCATCATCATCATCCCCAATGCCAGCAAGATGCTTGAAATGACCAGATCAATTACTACGAAGGGCAAATATAAATAAAATGCAATTTTAAATGCGGCTTTTATCTCGCTTAGCGCGTACGCTGGTAATAGCGAGAAAATCGACGCTTTATCCTCACCAGCCATGTAGAGGTCATCTTTTTCTAACGATCGCGCAACTTGAATTTTTTCAAAAAATTGCGTCAATTCTGGGTCGCTATACTTTTCTAAATATCCGCGGTAGCTATTCAACCCATTGTCTAGGAATAGTTCTACCGATTCAAGATTCGAAAAATTAACCGGATTATCTCTCTGGTGGTCAACAATCGATTCTGCTACTGGCATCATAACGAATACTGCCATCATTAATGCGACCGCATTAAGAACAAGATTGGAAGGAACTTGCTGTAATCCCATCGAATTACGGACCATGATGAACACGATTGAAAATTTCAAATAACAAGTTCCAGCCGCAATCAAAAATGGTAGGAGCGTTGCAAAAGCCAACGTTCCAATAAGTGAAATGTCATTTGACATTTTTTGCCAAGGATGAAATTTCTGCGATCTCAACGCCGAGTTGTCCGTTTAACTCAACCAGTTCGCCTTTTGCAAGCGTGACGCCATTGGCAGTAATTTCGATTTGCTTTTCGCTTGTAGGACCAAGTAATAAAAACTGACCGCGATATAACTCGCTGAGCTGTGCGAGTGTTAAGACATTGCGTTGCAATATAAAATCAATGCGGACAGAAATGTCGTCGAGCGCTTGGGAGGGAATGAGCGTTTCTATTTTTTCTTGCTGTTTGAGTACTTCCAAAGCAATTTCTCCTAGGTCATTAATTGAAAAACTAGCAAGCGCCTGACCACCACTCAGCAAAGCAAACCGAATGTCACTCACCAATAAAAGATCACCGCGTGCCATTTGAATCAAAAGATGACGACTCACATAACTGCTTCCGAGTAGAAACTCTAGTCTTAGTGGAAGCTCTTGTATAAATGGAGACAGCGGCCCACAAATACAGGACGAATTGATCGGGAACTTATCCAACCAAACCCTGCATTGCAGGGACATTACTGAAACATAACGGCACTCGCTATCCGGCGATGGGCTGAATCTTGCATGAAGGCGAGAGTAATGGAGTTCAGGCGGCTTTAAAGAGAGCGGATGATCACTCGCATTAAAAAGACTTATCACCTGCTGGGGAGCGTTATAACTATGCCGAGCGACCATCGCTAATTGCGGTGCGGTATTACTGAGCCACTCGGCAAGATCAAGATATCCACTCCAATTGCCATGCTCCGCGTAAGCGGTAATGGAAACAAGCATGTCACTCCTGGTCAATAGCGAGAATTCCTGATCAAGACCATATTGCGACCACTGCGCCGCCGCTCTATGCGCGTCGACGTTGGCCTGAGATATCCGACGAAGCGAAGGAAGCCTCATAACTCATCCTCCTCTTCGATCCACCGATGTTTAGCACCATCTTGTAGATCATCCTGATGCGGCTCCACTATCCACTTCTCGCAACTACTAGCAACTTGGTCATTCAGGCGTTGCTCAACCAGATTACTGGATGGCCGCAACAATAATTGTGCATGGTTTTGGCTTGGGTGAAGCGCAATGCGCACCGCATGTTGATCGCCCCAAGCCTTAAAGCTATAAATAAGTTCGCCATTTTTGTATTGTTCAGCTTCCTTACCAAATATAGTCGTTGGCTCAGATTGCGACTGGACGGAGGTAAACGGCTTATGCAAAGAATTACCAAACGCTTTATCTTTAACCTGCAATTGAGGAGAAAATTGGTTTAACTTATCGCTCTCTCCCAGAAGCGGCAAAGGTTGTAATTCCTTTTCATCAATAAGGTTTGTCACGCTCTTGTCGAATTGGTGATAAATGTCGGAGAATTTTTCTTGTAAAGGTAGTGGGAGTAGCATCTTTTCGCTTTGATGCGAACTGCCCGATCGTATTTCGTGTCCATAGGAGTTTGAGTCTTTGTTTTTGGTCTTGACCATCTCCCCACTATCAACCACATTAAGCCCGTCATTAGGTGGATCCAGCCGAAGAGATGGAATCGAAACTTGCTCAGCCTTTAATCTTGCGTGGTAGCCATTTTTTGATCGTGACGATATTGCGCCATGTAAGCTATTGAAACTAGCAATTTCATCCCGCTTACTTGACTTAGGCTTATCCTTTAAATCGTCGGGGATGTAGACACCCGAACTGGTAGCGCCTTCCTTATACCGCACATCTAATGGCATTAATTGCTGCACTGCCATCGATAACTGCTGCATCTCTTCGTGCTCCTGTTGTGTTTTTTTATCTACACATTCGGACTCCGGAAATATTTTTTTTCTACCTCTATCGAAGGAATCCAGATTCGCACCAACACATAAGTTGACGTTACTTATTTTGTCCATGAAAGTTTCGCCTCTATTTCAGATTCTTCAAAGTTGATAGATTTTATGCATTGCTTTTTTTTCTCGAACATAACTAACTCGGTATATTTTTCTTGCTTAAGGTCAAGTCGCTTACACAGCAAACGCTGTGATTCAAACTTTTCTTCACATTCTATTTTCCTCGTCTGGCACTTATGTAGTTCCAGACGCAGTTCTTGGACTTTTCGCAAAACAATCGCATTTTTGCGCATCCATGAAAAAAGACGCTGTCGGTCAATTATTTCTCCCACAAGGTGCCCACTCTCTGCAAATTGGCGTTGTAGTTCAATTGCCCCGGTTAATTGTTCGCATTCAATCTGTATTTGCAAACACTGATTGTGTAGACTCGACAAATGGCGCTTACCCGACTTTTGGCGTAGTTCACTGTAACGTTTGAAGGTCACATATTTATTCAGCAAGTGCATGCATCGTCTCCAGCGTCACCACTTCATTACTGCGCTCGTCAGGCATCTGACGCAGCCAACTAAAAAGTGCATCCTTCTGCTCCATCAAACGGTCATTCTGAGTATTTTCGCCGACTCGATACTCGCCCATGTCCAGCATTAACTGTAATTCCTCGATACGACTTAGCTTTTCTCGAATAGAACTGGCGCTACGCAATTGTGTTGCGTCACATACTTGCGATGCAACACGGCTCAAACTACGCAGTACATCGACTGCTGGATAATGGTTTTTAGAGGCGAGCTTTCGACTCAGATAAATATGTCCATCCAAAATGGAACGTATTTCTTCGGCAATCGGGTCCGCTTCATCCTCGCTTTCAAGCAATATTGTATAAAACGCAGTAATACTGCCATCGGAAGTGACGCCTGGCCTCTCTAGCAACCGTGGCAGAGCCTCAAATACCGACGCTGGATAACCGCGACGTGCCGGTGGCTCCCCCGCGGCTAAAGCCACGTCGCGTAATGCACGCGCATAGCGCGTCAGGGAGTCTTGCAATAAAACGACCTGCGATCCACGGTCACGATAATATTCGGCAACAGTGGTCGCTAATAGAGCCGCGTTTCGACGATCAACTGATGATGCGTCCGATGTCGCGTACACCACCACACATCTGCTACGCCGCGGAGAGTGTTTTAAGGCATCGACAAATTCTGTTACTTCACGTCCGCGCTCCCCAATAAGTCCGATGACGAATATTTCAGCCGTCGCATGCTCAATAAGCATATTTACAAAGCTAGTCTTTCCAGCACCTGCCGATGCAAAAATTCCTAATCGCTGACCGACTCCGCATGTCATAAGCGCATCTACAACACGAATACCGCTATGAAATTTTTGCCGAATCGAGACGCGCTTCTCAAACGTAGGAGGCGCCGCATCTAAGGCACACCACCGATCAGCTTGTATCGATACTTTTTGTTCTGACAAGCGTGCTATACATATTCCATTTGAATCAAGTACCGAACCCAATACACCATCGTGTAATCGAACGGTCAATGCACCTCCAGTCGGTATCAATACAGATTCTCGGGATAGGCCTTTCGCATTACCCATTAAACTAAGAATTGCCATGTCCCCACGAAAACCTACAACCAGTGCGCGGGCCAGCACTTCATTTTCTCGCCAATGTCGGCGCACGTCGCAAACCTCTCCGACAGAGACGCCATTTAACCGTGCTTCGATAATGGTTCCGGATAGATAATGAGGATGAATGTAGTGATTCAGGAGGCGTGGTTGCGTCATTGTCTGACGATTTCTATCACGCGCGATTGACTTTCAAAAAAAGCGTTGATTGCCTCGGCCATTGCACCAGGACTATGTAGATATGCATCTGCCATGTACGCGCAGAGTTGCAACTGACCATTACTTTCACGAATCCCAAGTTGCCCGTTCTCGCTATAGATAAAACCACCCATAATTTCACGCAATAAATTATCCGAATGGTAAGTGATGATACTTTCATGAAAGTCGCATAAGTCGCTCCAGATCACCGTCCTCTCGTCGATGGTCCCAACGAACATTGAGGGCATATTTTCCAACTGGATCTGTACTGTCGTATGATTATCAAGATCTTTGATGAGGCCTGCTTCGCAACCGCTATGCAATAGGGCATTTCTTACCAATTCGCCAAGATTTTTTTTAATCATTTTCTCTCTTTATAAAGACTTCGAACTCCAACCTTGGATTGCGCAATTAAAGTTAATTTTTCAGACTATTTCTGCCAGACACTACAAACAAAATCTAGATAACTTTGACTACGTTGACATCCACATTACTACTGACTTCCCCAAACGAAATCACATCCAGGTCACGAAAGCGCGCCTCTAATAGCTTCTTAACGAAACGTCTGATA
>NZ_JASJXA010000080.1:0-6849 GCF_035018905.1 Glaciimonas sp. Gout2
CTTCAATAGGTATCAAGCAACTTAATCGTAATAAATACTATGTAAATCATATAGTTAAGAAGTATACCTACATCAATACTTCACATTGCTTTAACTAGCATAACGGCGCAAACCTTAATTTAATAGTTCCAGTTGTAGCAAGGTTGTCAGGCGCATTGCCTGCAATCTTGCGATCTCGATTTGCCCGATAAAGTATTGGATGCAGTTGCGGATGTATTTACGGACATATTTGAAGCCGCAATTCAACCCACACTTCGAGCAAATCGCACCTTTCGATTCGACCTTTTTTTTGTGAATAGTGTGAATAAAATAAAACAGGTCAGGCACGGGGATCACCGTTGCTGACCTGTCGACCAGATCACGTGGATAACGCGACCTGACTTATTTTTTTGAAATCTCTTTAAGTCGCAGAATCTGGTGGTCTTGTAACGACCGACCCGGTGCGGCTATCATACCAGCGGTTCTCTGACAGCATGATCTCGTGGTGTCCGCTTCCGCCCGGTATCATGGGAAAACAGTTTTCGAGCTGCTCGACTGCAACATCCAGCAGAAAAGGACCGGGTGAAGAAAGGCAGGCGTCAATCGCCTCACTCAGTTCAGAAGCCAGTTCAACACGGCGTGATCCCCACCCGAATGCCTTGGCCAAAGCAACAAAGTCTGGCAACGCCTCGTTATAACTATGGCTATATCGCGCGCCATGATGCAGTTCTTGCCATTGCCTGACCATTCCCATGCAGCCATTGTTTGAAATAATGACTTTCACCGGACATCGATGTTGGGCAGCCGTCGCCATCTCCTGAATATTCATCAAAATGGATGCATCGCCGCTGACACACACCACCAACTTATCCGGATGTGCAATCTGTGCGCCAATCGCCGCGGGCAAACCGTAGCCCATCGTGCCTGCGCCGCCCGAGGTAAGCCAGCGATGCGGTGCTTCAAACTGAAGATATTGCGCCGCCCACATTTGATGTTGACCAACATCAGTTGACACAATCGCGTCAGTACCGTCAAGATGTTCAGCCAATGTTTGCATCAGGTGTTGCGGCACGATGGTTGGAAGTGAATGCGTATAACCAAGAGATTCTTCAGCGCGCCATAGTGCAATTTTGGCCCACCAGTCAGCGGTGCGAGTGGCATCTAGCGGCAACGATGCAAGCTGCTCACCTAAAGCGGCAAGTACTTTGGCGCAATCGCCGACCAGTCCAACATTTGTTTTGACAACCTTGCCGACTGATGCTGGATCGATATCGATATGAACGATGCGTGCTTCAGGGCAAAAGTCTTTTAACCGGCCCGTGACACGATCATCAAAACGTGCGCCGACACAGACGACAAGATCCGCTTCATGCATAGCCAGATTGGCTTCCAGCGTGCCGTGCATTCCCAACATACCAAGCCATTGCGGATCGGATGCGGGAAACGCGCCGAGCCCCATCAACGTGAGCGTACATGGCGCGTTGGTCATATGTACCAGATCAACAAATTGCGCGCATGCCTCACTGCCGGAGTTGATCAACCCTCCTCCGCCATAAAGTATAGGCCTGCGTGATGCTGCGATCATCTGTGCCGCTTCACGTAAAAGCGCAACCGGCGGCAAGTCCGCCAGCGTTAAATCGGTCGACGCAGGCAATGCGGCAGATGACGCGGTTTGGGGACGGGCGACAAACAACCGTCCCTGAATATCTTTCGGTATATCGATTAATACCGGCCCTGGCCGTCCGGTCGTCGCCTGCGCTACTGCATACCGAACCGTATCCGGAATATCGGCAACGTCACCAATCTGAACGTTCCACTTGGTGACCGTACGAGAAATGCCAAGCGCATCACACTCTTGAAACGCGTTCGTACCAATCGCAGTCGTCGCGACTTGTCCGCTCACGCACAATAACGGAATAGAATCACTCAAGGCATCAAGTAAGCCAGACGTTGTATTGGCGATCCCTGGCCCCGACGTCACAAAAACCACCCCAAGGCGACCGGTTGATCGGGCGTAACCTTGCGCTGCATGGACGGCAGCCTGCTCATGACGAACGAGAATATGCCGAAGGCGCGGCTCCGAATGTAGTGCATCGTAGAGTGGCAATACTGCGCCGCCCGGATAGCCAAAAATGGTATCTACGCCGCAATCAATCAACGTACGCAATAGAACCTGTGCGCCGGTCAATTGCAGGTGCGGCTCAGAATCCAACAACGCATTGTTGGGAGATAAAGTATTTTGGCTTATTTTCATACTAAAATGATATTCTATTTCAGCCTGAAAAGGATTCATAATTTCAGTTGAATTGCTTACACTTCGGAAAATAAAATGACTATTTCAAAGAAAGACGGAAAAATATTCGACATTCAGGATTTCGCGATTTTGCGGGCACTTTTGCAAGACTCGCGCAAAAGCCTGCAAGATATTGGTCAAGAAGTCGGGCTGTCCACAACATCATGCTGGAACCGCATCAAACGCATGGAATCGGCTGGCGCAATCCAAGGCTATACGGTCAAAGTCGATCTTGCCCAACTTGGGTATCAAGATACTGTCATCATTCAGGTCAATCTGGAGAGTCACAGCGATGAAACGTTGTACGAATTCGGTCGTATTCTTGAAACGATTCCAGAGGTCATGGAGGCCTATCTGGTCTCCGGCGACTACGACTATTACATTCGCATCGCCGTTAAAGACACGCGAGATTACGAGCGTTTATTAAGAGAAAAGCTGTATAAAATACCCGGCATACGGCATAGCAAATCGAGCTTTGTATTGCGTACTTTGAAGAAATCGGACACGCCTTTTGCTTGATGTGAGGGGAATAAACGATCATCCTTGCCTAGCAAGAATGTGCGATTCCCCTCATCGCCATACCGCGTTTTCCGGCCTCGCAATGCGTGCTTAGCTAGAAAAAACAATCGCTATGGGATTCAGGCGATTTGACTTATTACGGAACTGAATTGGCGCTTAAGACGCTGCCTTTGCATCAGGCTCAGTCCAATTGATGGCGCTACGATCAAGCTGGTCAATTCGCAATTCAGCTATGCTCCCCAACATCTGCGACGACGTTAAAGTAAACCGCAATAAAGTTTCGGTGTCTGCAATATTCAATACCGGCGTCGTATCGCTGTTTCTGTCCATCGTACTAAAATGCGCCAAATCGATGGATAGTTGAATGCCGTGGCAGACATCTTTGGTCAGGGCATAAAATTCTGCGGCTTCTTGATTTTGGTGGTGGTCGGGCAACCATGAAAATCCCTGATGGAGAGATTTTGGTGCTGTTCGTTTGCTCATGATTGCGCTACCGGTTCGATCAGGATGGTGCGGCGTTTGATGATGGTAAGACGATACCGGACAGGTAAGATGGCTTTTAGCATAGGTCAAGCCTTTTTTGGTTACGCCGCGTCCCACTGCTAAGTAGGGTGGGCGGCAAATAGCAGGGTTAGCAGACTGGTCAAAAAAAGTAAAACCCAGCAAGCCCTAAGGCTTCCTCGCCACCGCCGCCCATTAACTGAGTTGACGTTATCAGGCTGTAAGGTGCAAGTTGTGCAGAAGTTTTACACTTCGTCGACTAATGTTGCTTTGTCGATGTTTGTATTGAAGCAAACACGATTGCGTCCGTCGGCCTTGGCGTTATACAGCGCCTTATCCGCAGCTTGCACCAATTCCAAAGGCAGTTGCTCATTCCTGAAAGGAACGTAAGCCTCTACGCCAGCACTAATCGTCACCACGCCAAACGGGCTGCCAGAATGTTCGATGGCCAGACGGTGAACGTGGTAGCGAATATTTTCAGCAATCGTCATCGCGCCGCGTAAGTGGGTATCAGGCAGTAAAATCGCCAGCTCTTCTCCGCCGTAGCGTACCGCAAGATCTCCCGGCCGATTTTGATTAGACTTCACAATTTGACTGATTGTCCGCAGGCATTCATCGCCTTCGGTATGCCCGTACATATCATTATATTGCTTGAAATAATCGGCATCGATCATAATCAAAGCCAATGAACGACCATTGCGCATGGCACGTTTAAATTCCTTCTCTAGCGCTATGTCGAAGTGACGCCGATTCGAAAGACCGGTCAGACTATCTTGCAAAGATAGTTGTTCAAGCGTTTTGTTCAGTGTCAGTAACGCATCTCTGGCTTGCACAATTTCTGCCTCCGCATGCACACGTCGTTGGATTTGCCTCACCAGATGAAACCCAAATACTACAAGCACGAGCAGCAGCAGCGCCACGCCAGCGGAATGCAGATAAGTGTCTGAGAGCCAAACGGCAAGAATTTCCTCTTCCGACAACGCTGCAACCACAAATAATGGGTAATGCTCGACGTGCCGGAAGCTATGTATGCGTTTAACGCCGTCTTGGGAGGATACAATCGAAATGGTCCCAAATTTGCTCCTGGATACATAGTTAACAAATACAGTGCTATTCGCTATATTTTTTCCAATAGAATCATACAATAGCGGCCGACGAGTGAGCATCATGCCTGCGTCTAACGCCAGCACAATCGCGCCGCGTTTGCCGATTTCGAAGTGATCGTAGAATTTATTAAAATAATCCATATTGATGGTGGCCAATGCAACTCCGGCAAAGCTGCCGTCCGGGTGATTGATTCGGCGAGATACCGTCAATATCCAGGCACCATTGGACCGGCTTTGAATCGGCAGACCGATGAACGGCGCCGAATCCAAATGTTTGCGGTGATAAATAAAATAGTTTCTATCTGCATTGTTGACGTTTGCGGGCATCGAAGCCATAGAGTTGACGAGCCAATTTCCCTTTTCGTCATACACAAATAAGCCATTTAACTGATCCAATTCGCCCACTCGCTGCACCAACAGGCGGTGCAAACGTTCGAGCGCAGCAGGACTTGTACCGTCGGTCTGAACGCGTTCTACCAGCCCGACTAGCGCAGTGTCCGCCTCTTTGATCGTGTCGTCTGCATGCTGCGCTATGGCCGTTGCCATATTGGTGGTGGCAACTTTTGCTTCCTGCAATTGCACACGGCGGGCGCTCCAACTTTGCCAGCCATCGATTGCTACCAGAGAAAGGCAAACAAACACCACAAAAACCACCGCTAACCACGTAATCGGCAGACGATTGATGAATACGCGTTGCAGCGTAGGTTTATCGATTGGATTGACCATTAGTTCTTTGTTACAAAATAATAAAGATGAATACGCAGGGTCCGGCTAGATAGTTATTGGGTTATGTTCACCATGCGATACAAACCCTACGCTCGCCTAAAGTCTTGGCCTTGTGCATTGCATCATCAGCATATTTCAACAGTGTCGGCCCGTCCCTTCCCGTAACAGGATAACCGGCAATACCGATGCTAGCCGATATCGTGGCTGTGATGCGTCCTAATTGATATGGTTCGGAAAGGATATCGAACAATTGATTAGCAAAAATAGTGGCGCTTGGTACATCGGAGTGAATTAAAACGATGGCAAAGTGATCGCGATCAAGTCGGGCAGCCATATCAGGAGCCCGAAGAGAGTTTTTGATCCGCATGGATATATGACGTAAAAGAACATCCGCATCCTCACTTTCCTCGCTAACCGTATCCGGTTCTGCGTCGGCAACCTCTATGTCAATATATAAGACGGCGAGTGTCGTCTTATAACGTCGGCAGAGTGCTAATTGCTGATTCAATGCTATATCAAATAGTGCGCGATTAGGCATACCCGTACTGCCGTCATGATGCGCGTCGTATCCGACCTGGAAGAGCTTGGTTGAGGCATCAAGCAACGCTTTGCGCAGTTTATTTGCCTCCGCAAAATGCAGTGTTGGAATGGTAAACGGTTTATTCGCGCTTAATGCAATAACGGGCTGTATGAGTGCATTGACAGAATTGGCAACCCGTTCCCCCAAAAACCACGCTAGCACAAGTCCTAATGACAGGACGATGACCGTCGTAATAATCAGTAAGAGTAGTGCATGGTGAAGGCCTTCAGTGAGCTCGACTAACGGTATCGACAAGGCGACTGCCCATTGGCTTGTAGAGGAACGACTGTATACCGTCATAGCAGGAACGCCTTCGAGGGTAGTGGTAACGAAACGGCCTTTATTCGCGCTGATGAGACGTTGCCACAACTCTGGCGTCACCATATTGCCGATAAATTTTTGCAGGTTTTGGGTGCGCCCTACGACATTTCCATTGCTGTCGATGATCGCAGCGATCCAACTACCGGGCAGCTTTTGATCTGCCATTAAATTTAAGAGTTGTGAGGGCGCTACTGAGGCATTCAGTGAATAAAGAATTGATCCATTACGCTTCACCGGGACTGCGATAGAAAAAACAAGTCGCCCTGAGAGCGGCCCCACGAAAAGGCCAGAAACGCTTGGTTTACCTGTTTCAAATATATTTTTAAGTAAAGGCACATCCGTTAATTTGGGAAGAATCGGTCCAAATGGAAGATTAGTGGAGAGGAGCAGCTGGCCGTCGGATGCTAACACTGCGATACTTTCAACGGGAAGCATCGGTAACTCTTCCAACGCTCTGGCATAAAAAGTCTTAAAGTCGCCATCCGCCAGACGCGGGGAACTGTTAAGAAGTTGAAGAGCCGACTGCGTACTGGCGAATTCTCTATCTACAGCAGCAATGATCGCATCAGCGTTGCTGGCAGCGTGACGCGTCAAATTTTCTCGTTCATGCGTGTAAAAATTGACAATCAAAAAAAAGGCTACGGCTGCAATTGGTAAAATGCAACCGAGAACCAGCGCCGTTTGATTAATGTGTATACCGGAAACCTTGAAGTGTTTAAAAAAATGACTTTTTCTTACTTTTTTCACATTGCCGATCATCGCTTTTGTATAGCCTTGTAGTTTTCTTTGTAGCTATAGTCTACCCTTCAATCGCTCTTTAATAT
>NZ_JASJXA010000081.1:0-6793 GCF_035018905.1 Glaciimonas sp. Gout2
GAACCGAACAAACGGCCATCAACACCTGATTTTTGCGAAATCTTCACCGTCAAACCGTTCAATTTTTCGCCTTGCGCTTGGGCGGCTGCCAATTTAGCAGCTGCAGTTTTTTCCAACTCTGCGCGTTTAACTTCAAATTCAGCAATTGCTGAAGTTGTAGCACGGCGAGCAAGACGTTGTGGAATTAGAAAGTTACGTGCATAACCATCTTTTACACGAACGACTTCACCAAGATTGCCGACATTAACGACTTTTTCTAACAGAATAATTTGCATGTTTTTCTCCTATTTCAAGTCGTCAATTAAACGTTGTGCAGATCGGTGTAAGGCAACAACGCAAGGAAACGCGCGCGTTTGATCGCGGTGTCAACTTGACGTTGGTAAATTGCCTTAGTACCTGTCAGGCGTGCTGGCATAATTTTGCCATTTTCCTGAACAAAATCTTTCAACGTATCGACGTCTTTGTAATCAACGCTAGCAACGTGTGCTGCTGTGAAACGACAAAACTTTTTACGCTTGAACAGCGGGTTTTGTTGTTGACGCTTGTTTTTCAGTTTGCTTTTATCGAACTTTTTACCGAATGCCATTTGAGGCTCCTGTATAAATAATTAGGCCGCAGTTTCAGCTGCAGCAAATTCAGTGATGTGAAATACCAGACTTTTACCGTTGCGACTCTTGCGTGCCAAAAATCCTGTGAACCAGTACTGACCACCCAATACCGTCTGATTGAATCGCCCCGATATCTCGCCTATGGCAAGAGCGGCAATTTCGAACTCAACCTGACGTTGGATACCCGCTTCATGTGGTGACGAACGACTCAGCAATATTGCTGAAACGATCGGGATACCCGCTGGCGTATAACGCAATACTTCGCGCTCTGCGATTTCGGCAACCAATTGAAGCGCGTTGTTGAGTTGATTCACTCCGGTCTATTTGGAAAATGGTGACGCAATGAATGCAAGTTAATCGGCAAAATTAGGCGGCTGCCGGGGCTGATGCTGGCGCAGCTGGTGCTTCAGTACGATGGCTTTTAGCAGCATCTTCCTTTTGCACAGCCTTCATCATTGGCGATGGGCCAGTTTCAGCTTTTTTCAGCTTGACCGTCAGGTGACGCAAAACAGCATCATTGAACTTAAAGCCAGTTTCGATTTCGGTCAGTGTTTCGCTGTCGCATTCGATGTTCAAGCAAACATAGTGTGCTTTTGCCAATTTTTGGATCAGGTAAGCCAATTGACGGCGACCCCAATCTTCAACGCGATGAACGATACCGCCACGTGTAGTGACAATACCCTTATAGCGTTCGATCATTGCAGGCACTTGCTCGCTTTGATCCGGATGGACGATAAACACGATTTCATAATGACGCATGTAAGCTCCTTTTTGGACTGTTGAAAATAGCCCACCCCGGCGTCAAGACGAGTGTGGGAAGAGGAAAGTCGATAACTATACAGTGAAATCCTTCAAAACTCAATGCTCAATACACATGATCGTCATACAGACAAATAGATTGTCAAATTTACTTGCATTCAACTGAATACTGTACAAAAATACAGACTGTTTATATACACAGTTCGCCGGTGGCATAAATCGCAGCATGAACGCCATATTCTCGCACCAGCCCTTATTCGACAACCGCTATCAATATGATCAAATTAACTGCACGCCAACAACAAATACTTGATCTCATCAGGGATGCTATTGAGAACACGGGTTTCCCTCCGACTCGCGCTGAAATCGCATCCGAGTTAGGATTTCGCTCAGCCAATGCAGCTGAAGAGCATTTGCAGGCGCTTGCACGCAAAGGCGCCATCGAAATTTCGCCGGGGACGTCTCGCGGAATACGGCTTCTTGCAAAAGGCCCTAGCCCGACTAGTAAGCGCAATAATGATGACATCGGGCAGCAATTTACCTTACCCCATCCTGCATTAATGCAACTCAATCTTCCATTGGTGGGACGCGTGGCTGCCGGATCACCAATCCTGGCACAGGAACACGTTCAGGCACGATACAACATTGATCCTACCTTTTTTAGCGATAAACCGGATTACTTGCTGAAGGTACGCGGCATGTCTATGCGTGATGCCGGTATTCTTGATGGGGATCTACTAGCTGTCAAAAAAACGGAATCAGCGAGAAACGGTCAAATAGTCGTAGCACGACTGGGCGATGACGTCACCGTCAAGCGATACAAAAAAACTGGCTCTTCGATACAACTACTACCAGAAAATCCAGAATTTGAACCGATCATTGTCAGCGAAGATCAAGATGACTTTGCGTTAGAAGGCTTAGTGGTGGGATTAATGCGGAACTGGGGCTAATCCTTAAAAATGCAATTATCGGCTCGATCAGAGCTGATAATTGCAAGCGTATCAAGGCGCACTTTTTAATGAAGACGTAAGCTAATTAACCTAAATAGCGCATTTGAAAGCCCCTCTCAGGATGAAAAGCGGCATCTCTTAGCGTTAATCAAAACTACTCAAAAATTCCTTAATTACTTTTGAAGCAATAATTTTTAACACCCGGAAAAAATTTCTCCATCAATCAAGACGCCGCCGCTTAGTCAAAATCTGATTAGCGATACCGCGCAAAATATTCACCTCTTCAGTTTCCAACCCTGCGCGTGCAAACAAACGCTTCAGGCGTGGCATCAATTTTTTCGGATGTGCCGGATCGAGAAAATCGATTTCAATCAGTGCTTTTTCCAAATGGGCAAACATACCTTCAATCTCAATCAGATTAGCGGTATCGCCGTGAAATCCGATCTCGTCACTTGACTCACTCTCGCCAGGCGGTTGTTCAGCGCTAGCCGCGACCCGAAACTCATAAGCTAATACTTGCACCGCTTGCGATAAATTTAAGGAGGAATAATCGGGATTCGCCGGAATGTTAATTAATACATTACATTTCTCGACGATTTCATTCGGCAAACCATAGCGCTCGCTTCCAAATAATATTGCCCCAGTCAGGGTTTTATCTGTCGCTAGTTGCGCCGCCACCGCTCTTGGTGCCATCACAGGTGGAGAAAACTCGCGGAGGCGCGCACTTAGCGCAGCTGCATAATTGCACCCGATCAAGGCCTGTTCGACAGTCTCGACGATTCTGGCTGACGATAGAATATCTTGCGCACCGCTTGCTAATGCAATTGCCTCATCACGCTGTAAAACGTCCGGATAGCGGGGATTCACCAGGACCAGCTCGGAAAATCCCATTGTTTTAATAGCACGTGCAGCTGCGCCAACATTGCCGGGACTACTGGTATCAACCAGTACAAAGCGTAGGCGATTGAAAAGAGACGTGTTGGTTTTTGTCAGGTTCATTTAAAATAGCGTCATTCGCAGGTTAATTTTCAGGAAACGCTGATGTTTAGTGTCTTGGAGTATTAGCCGGGAGCCTGTCGGTCTGACCGGATCAAAGTGAAAAATGCACTGAACGAGGACAGATTTTGCCAGATTCGCAGCACCGATAGCCAGCTATTGGTCGAGAAACTGATGAAACATGACCTGACCAGATCATTTTTCAGCCGATTCCGCATAGCCCGTCAGGCCCTTGTTACCGTCAAGACGGCCTGCATCGCTCATTATTAATAATATAGGTTGGTTCTGTTCCCATTAGGCACAGTGCCGCCATTTTAACGGAACCGAATCCAGATATGCATCCTATGCTCAATACGGCCATCAAGGCCGCCCGTCGTGGTGCCGCAGTCATTTCGCGCGCCTCCTTCGATCTCGACCTGCTTCAGGTAGAAAAAAAAGCACATAACGATTTTGTCACTGAAGTTGATAAAAATGCCGAAGCGGCAATTATTGACATTTTGAAGAACGCCTATCCAGACCACGCCATATTGGCCGAAGAGTCCGGTGCGTCCGACAATCTACATGACGAAAACGAAAACGTCTGGATTATCGATCCAATCGATGGCACTACCAACTTCATCCATGGCTTTCCACAATACTGCGTGTCGATTGCGTTACAGCATCGTGGACAAATTACCCAAGCCGTCATCTATGACCCAACTCGTAATGATTTATTTACCGCTAGCAAGGGCGCTGGCGCTTACTTAAATGAAAAACGTATCCGTGTCAGCAAACGCACTCGCATTGCAGATGGCTTGATTGGAACCGGCTTTCCTTTCCGCGAGACCGAAGGGCCGGTCATGGACGAGTACATGAAAATGTTCCGCGTAATGACACAAAACTGCGCTGGTCTGCGCCGCCCCGGCTCGGCTGCGCTCGATCTGGCATACGTTGCAGCGGGTCGCCTGGATGGTTTTTTTGAAAAAGGTTTAAAACCGTGGGACATCGCGGCTGGTACTTTGCTGATTACGGAATCTGGCGGTATCGTCGGTAACTTTGTTGGGGATTCTGATTACCTCTACAAAGGCGACGTATTGGCTGGCAACCCTAAAATATTCGCACAATTGGTTAGTTTATTATCGCCATACGCAAAAAAGTAGAAAAAAACTGAATGGCATCCTATCCTAAAGATGAGGCCAGAATGTCACAAGGGAATAGGTTCAGGGATATCACTAAAGTGGCGTGATTTGAACCAACTGATCGACTCAAATGATCGACGCCTCTGACGGCATCATATGTTTTTATATGATGCCGTTTTCACATCAAAAGCGCCAAATGTTTTGTGATATTTAGCTGCCAATCACCGTGCGATGCGATGAAGGTCGATGGCAATTCAATCACTATTGAAAAACACTAACGATAAAAATTTCGCTACACTTTTAATGACTGAGAGAGAAATCCAAAAATTTCGAACGATGCCGCGCAAACGCGCGGTTTGTTGTTGTTCGCTGTTATACTTCTGCCTTATGCGGCCATTCACCAGTCAAGTGTCGCCGTAAGGGAGCGAGAAAAGTTTAGTTCAGAGGGCTTTTTAGCTGTCTCAACAATTGCTTGCTAGTTCCTGAATTCATTAATCCC
Organism: Glaciimonas sp. Gout2; assembly: GCF_035018905.1. Taxonomy (NCBI): domain Bacteria; kingdom Pseudomonadati; phylum Pseudomonadota; class Betaproteobacteria; order Burkholderiales; family Oxalobacteraceae; genus Glaciimonas; species Glaciimonas sp. Gout2. The sequence goes on from NZ_JASJXA010000081.1 coordinate 4,931, forward strand.
GTTTGCCTGCGACTGGCGCCCGAGCGGCGACAGGCCGATATTCTTCTATTGAGCTTCCATGTTATTTTCTGAACTCGGCTTGTCCGATGCCATCGTTCGCGCTGTTACCGAGCACGGCTACACAACGCCTACTCCAATTCAAGCGCAAGCAATTCCTGCCGTGCTAGCTGGCGGAGATTTGCTTGCGGGCGCCCAAACCGGCACCGGAAAAACCGCTGGCTTCACCTTGCCCGTCCTGCACCGCCTGGCTACTTCGCCAACAAACCCGACTGGTTCCCATCGTCCAATTCGCGCACTGATTTTGACGCCGACTCGCGAACTCGCGGCACAAGTCGAAGAAAGCGTGCGTTTATACGGTAAATATTTGCCGTTAACTTCAGCGGTTATTTTTGGCGGTGTTGGCATTAATCCGCAAATCAAAATTTTGAAACATGGCGTTGATATCCTGGTGTGCACACCAGGCCGATTACTCGACCACATGCAACAAGGTACGGTTAATCTGACGCATGTTGAAATTTTGATCTTGGACGAAGCCGATCGTATGCTCGATATGGGTTTCATCCGCGACATTAAAAAAATTCTTGCCGTGCTACCGAAGAAACGTCAAAACTTATTGTTCTCCGCGACCTTCTCGGACGACATCAAGATATTGGCTGATAACTTGTTGAACTCACCAGCGATGATTGAAGTTGCCCGCCGCAACTCCACTGTCGAGGTCATCCAGCAAAAAATACATCCAGTTGATCGCGATAAAAAACATCCGTTACTAGCACATCTGATTAAGGCTCATTCTTGGCGCCAAGTGCTAGTGTTTACCCGCACTAAACATGGCGCAAACAAACTGGTCGAACAACTTGGTAAAGACGGCATCAGCGGTATGGCAATTCATGGCAACAAAAGCCAATCTGCACGCACCAAAGCACTCGCCGAATTTAAAGACGGTAGTTTGCAGGTGTTGGTCGCTACCGACATTGCAGCACGTGGAATTGATATCGATCAACTGCCGCACGTGGTTAATTATGATCTACCAAATGTTCCCGAAGATTACGTCCATCGCATCGGTCGCACCGGTCGTGCTGGCGCCACTGGCGAAGCCGTATCATTGGTATGCGTGGATGAACATCAAATGTTGAAAGACATTGAAAAGCTGATCAAACGCGAATTGCCAAAAGAAATTATTGCCGGTTTTGAACCAGATCCACATGCACGCGCACAGCCGATTCAATTGCGTAGTGGTGGCGGTGGCGCAGGCAACGGCAATCGTGGCGGTGGCGGACGCACACAAGGTCAACGCACAGCTGGCAAAGCACCCGCCTCTGGCGCAAAACCAAACACGGGTCCGGCCAGAAGCAGCAATGCCAATTCGCAAGCTCGCCCTGCAGCACCGCATCGCTCAGGTGGCCGTGGTCGCTAAGTAGTCTTTATATTCTGTGGCTGTCACAATGGCCGCGTCATTTTTCCTACGAAAATGACGCGGCCATTTGTATATTAAATTACCAAAAAGCGCTGTGCCATTTCTCTGTCTTATATTTGTTAATGTGACTTTCTTCAATTTAAAAGACATTGCGATACTCAATCGCCTGCGCTAAATGCCGCGGATGCAATCTCAAATTTATAGTGTAATTGACGACGCGCAACGATTCAGCATACTCAAGCATTTTTTTACATAGGCGTAATTTGAGGACAGCTAATCTAATCGTATGATGGCTGGCAATTTGAATGAAACGAGTGGGTGACTTTGAAGGAAACGCGGACGAGATTAAGGCGCTTCAAACGCTCAGCAACGGTAAGCGTATTCCCACGGCCGTCTCGATAAATTCCGGCAGAGAAATTCAATCGGCAAGAATTAGCGGGCTATCGCCA
>NZ_JASJXA010000082.1:0-6721 GCF_035018905.1 Glaciimonas sp. Gout2
ATGACTGATAATTATAAGTAAAGTATGAGTAGAGGTATTTGATGTAAGTATATGAATTTTAAAGTTTATATGATTCATAAATAACGCTCGTTGAAACCGATTATATTCACTCCCCATTTGTTTCAGCTTCTAAAATGTGCATGTATTGATGTATTTTATTGATATAAATATATGATTTAAATAGTCTTTTTTACAGTTAGTTCGCAAGCCATGATTCGATCTGTGCTCTGCAGTGCCTATTGAAGATCGTACATCGCGCAGTAGGTGTCATCATGCGCTGCTTCAAATCCGGGGCATTTTTTTGCAATAAAACAACATCAAGTAGAACTTGACTAACACCGTTTTCGCTTCAAAAGATGTGTTTGGCGTTATGATTATTGATTGGTATTTTGCAAATAGTCGTAAAGCCATTCAAAATGCATTAAGTAATAATTACATTGCATCAATCGTATCGATTCCAATATATGTTATGAATTCGCTTTTTTCCGTGCCGAAGTAACTTTTTAAGTCAGTCGTTATCAACGCCAACCAACAACCAACAACCATTCGAGGGCTCATATGACATCTTTAAGGATTTTCACAGCCGCAGTATTAGCTGCAATGTTGTCGCTGTCGGTCGGATTTGCTTATGCAGAAGGGATGAAAGTCACTTCCACTGCGTTTTCTGACGGCGGCGTCATGCCCGCAATGTATGCTGGTGACGCCGCTGGTTGTGGTGGAAAAGGCGTGTCGCCGCAGGTTTCATGGTCAAATCTTCCGGCAGGCACTAAAACTGTGGCTATTTTATTATTCGATCCTGATGGAAATAAGGGCCTTGGGGTGTCCCATTGGGTTGCCTACAATATTGCCAGCGAAGCAGGGCAATTAAAGCAGGGTGACGGACAGGTTGATGGCCCCGATGTAACCGTTGGCAAAAACATATCTGGCGCGCAAGCCTATCGTGGCGCTTGCCCTCCAGCGGGCGATATCCCTCACCATTATGTGTTGACAGTGATTGCGTCCGATCTCGCACCGATGAGTTTGCCGAAAGGACTTAATCGGGATGAACTGCTCGCAGCACTCAAAGGCCATACGTTTGTAGGGCAGAGTGTGGTTGGACGGTACGGTCAATAATGAATACGCGAACAATTCAATAATAGGGCAATGTTTGCAGTCTTAGCCCGTATGTAATGGTATGCCGAATAGCGATAGTGTGGCCCGTATGCGTCGACTCAGTACCTCATATTTGATGATTTTGATTGGGTATAGTAAAATACAATCAAAATCATCAATGGGTGCTTTATGACCAAAATACGCCACCAGGAAGTCACACCAGGCAACGTTCTGACGTTCCAGTCCTGGCCGCCGAATCAGAAAGAGGCACGCCACGCCGTGCCGGATAGCCAATCGACACACGCGTATTTAATCGGCGTCAACAGTGACCAAGCGTCACGCGTATTGGAAACCTTACTCCCTTTTCTTGATCAACTGCTGGTCGAAAAAACAGGGAAAGTGCGCGAAAAAAAGCTGGAGGATCTGGTGGAGTTCATGACCGGCCAACTGGTATCGCCGTCTGCTGTCGATACCCAGATGGCGCTTCGACTGGCGACCCGTCGTGCGCGTATTCTCAATGAATTTGGCTATATGACTGCGGAAGATCTGGCTGAAAAAAATAACTCCCGTTCTGCAAATCGCAGTGCCTTAGCAGATAACTGGAAGAAACGTCACCAGGTATTTTCTGTCAGTCATCGCGACGATACAGGAAAAACGCGTGAAGTTTTCCCGCTCTTTCAGTTTGAAGATTACAAGCCGATCAAAGCGATTCAACCGGTTTTAGAAGTATTTGATGACAAAAAATCTCCTTGGAAGGTGGCATTCTGGTTCGCGTCAAATAATGGTTGGCTGCCCAATCAAGCCCGGCCGGTTGATTTGCTAGAGGCTAATCCAGACGCGATATTGGATGCTGCCAAACGGGAAACCGCCGGGAACGCCGCTTGACGTGCCGTGCGCCCGGGGTATCGCTCGATCCATTGATCGAAATCTGGCCCGCAGGACAGATAATCCACGTAGTGCACGACGTTGCTTTTACGCCAGAGAGTTTCAATCCGGGAATAGATGCCAAAGGTGTCTTGCGCAATCCAACCCGATTTGCACCCATCAAAGGGCTTGCTGGAAATGTTGTGCCTTATTTGTACGGCGGCTCGTCGCTGGAATGCGCTATTTTCGAGACGGTCTTCCACAATATCTCCATCGATGCGGAAGATAAATTTGTGGATCTGGATGGTTTTGCCATGCGCGGATACGGCGAGATCACACCGCAACGTGATCTGCAACTAGTCGATTTAACAACCGATGGATTGCACCGGCTCAAAGTACCTAAGGCTGAGTTGATCAACAGCGCACCATTCGACTACTGGAGAACTGCGAGATGGGCAGAAGCGATCCACCAACAATTCCCGCACGTTGACGGTATGCGCTGGATGTCTCGTCAACGCGATCGTGATCAGGCGGTTGTGCTGTTTGGAGATCGGGTTGCTTCTGCGTTGGCCGGAAAGCGCATCGGCGGCGCACTCAAAGGCAACGATTTCTTTCGTCAGCAAATATTGACTTTAGCGTTAAGAGTTGGGATCGACGCTGACTAGAATCTGCTGACATGTCGCCGCATCCACCTGGACTGCAATAACCCGATTGCGCCCTGCATGCTTGGCTTGATACAGGGCGGCATCAGCAGCAGCAACAAGTTGTGAAGACTTGTTGCTGCCGGTCTCAGCGCTGACAGCGTTGACTGTTGCAGCACCAATGCTGATCGTCACTACACCGCCGGTAGAGGCCGAATCAAGAATCCCGAGTTGTGCGATCACTGCCCGAATACGCTCTGCGACGGCTTGCGCCCCCTCAAAAGTTACTTCTGGCAGGATCACCGCGAATTCTTCGCCGCCATAGCGCGCAACCAGATCATAGGCGCGTAGCGGAGTGTTGGCCATGGCAGCGGCGATGCGCTTAAGACATGCATCACCAGCCTGATGTCCATAGCGGTCGTTGTAGTCTTTAAAGTGATCTACATCAACCATCAATAACGTCAGCGGGTGAGATTTTCGGATGGCACGATGCCATTCGGCTTCTAACGTTTCGTCGAAACAACGCCGGTTAGCAATGCCAGTCAGACCGTCTTTGGATGCCAAATCTTGCAAAGCACTTTGCGCTTCCTTTTGAAGCGTTATGTCACGTAACGTTTCAACGACAGAAATCAGGTGTCCAGTTTCATCATAGATCGGTCCGGCATCGATAGCGAGATAACGTCTGGTGCCGAGTTGCGGCATCACGCACCAGTTCTCTGCATAAAGCCCGTTAGGTACTTTTTCAATATTTTTATTCCATACGTAAAGGTCATTTACATCTCTTGTCCGCTCATGAATGATGAGATCGGCAAGACAAGGGCGCGGTGTGGAATAGAATCCGCGCCAATGGTCTGATGTGCCAATCATTTCAGAAGCGGGGATGCCGGTGAGGCGCTCACAAGCCATATTCCAAATGACCACTTTGCATTGTGGATCTAGAACAAAGGTAGGTACAACCAGATGCTGCATAAGACGGACCGCAAAATTGTGCTCTTCTTTACTTTTCCTGGAAATCATTGCATTGCTCTTTATAATTTTCATTATTTGATCGTGTTCCGAAGAAATAAGTTAATCAATGTGAATCATTAACTTTTTTGTCCGACTATTGATTCAGACATTATTCACTAAAATCAGGTGTAGTGAAAGAGATGTAAAGTAAGATTTTAAGACGCATAAATGCTGCAACGATTAAGGATCATATTCTGGTTTTGGCGACAACAAAGCCAAGCCTCTTCAATAAATTGTAGGTAGGATCAGCTTAACGACAGCATCGTCAACTTTATTGCTGCTGAGTAAAAATATAATTAGCACTTCAGGAGCGCTTAAATGTATCAATACAGCCAACCGTCCGACGCAATACTAATCAGAGAAGACCGCGATGGTGTCGCGACACTTCGCATGAACCGGCCCCTGCAAATGAACGCGTTGTCCGAGAACGCGCTTGATGCATTGCAAACGGCATTTGATGCCATTGCCATCGATTCCAGCGTGCGTTGTGTCGTCTTGTGCGCTGCTGGAAAAGCCTTCTGTGCAGGGCATGACTTACGCGAAATGAGAAGTAATTATCACCTCACTTATTACCAGGCGCTGTTTGCACGTTGTAGCCGCCTGATGATGAGCATTCAGGCGCTGCCGATACCGGTTATCGCGCGGGTGCAAGGCATTGCCACGGCGGCGGGATGTCAATTAGTTGCCAGCTGCGATTTGGCGATCGCCTCAGAGTCAGCGCGGTTTGCGGTATCCGGCATCAATGTCGGCTTATTCTGCGCAACACCGGCCGTCGCCTTGTCGCGCAATATATCGACCAAACGCGCATTCGACATGCTGTTCACAGGACGCTTTATCGACGCCGCCACCGCCGCGGATTGGGGACTAATCAACGAAGCCGTTCCAGAGGATGCCTTGGACGAGGCAGTAGCGCGCAAGGTAGCCGTGATCGTCAGCAAAAGCCCGACAGCGGTGCGCTACGGCAAAATGATGTTCTACAAGCAAAGGCAAATGGCGCTCGGCGATGCCTACGATTGCGCCAGCGAAGTCATGGCGCGTAACATCATGGAGCCTGATGCGGCAGAAGGGATCGACGCCTTTTTGGATAAGCGTCAGGCGGTATGGCATTCTTGATGGAGCACGAACGGGGCAGGATTACGCAGGTACGAATATATGGACCCCCGAATCTCTCTGAGATTTGCGTGTGAGCATGTTTGGCTCAGATTCATTAGCTCTGCGGTGATTTTCATACAAACTACCTATGGACGTATTCCGCCTTTGAGATTGACTTATTGCTTGACGGAAATTGTTTCAACGCTTATTCTTTAGCAATGGTGTTAAACCCACCTTAAGAGCCGGCGTGCCACCCCGTTAATCGTGGCGTTGTGCAATTAAGGAGAATATAGTGTCTACCGTTTACCAATCATCCGTCCTGCCTGCCACCTTTACCTTCGGCTACCATACCGTGCGGACTATCGAAAAGAACGATCAATTCTGGTTCTTCGCCAGCGATGTCTGTGCGGTGTTGCACGTTACTGACGCGCCCCAAGCCTTGTCCCGTCTCGATTTGTACGAAGTTGATAACATCATCGCCAATGATGCCATGGGCCGCCCTCAAGAAACCACACTCATCACCGAGTCAGGTCTTTACAGCTTGATCATGCGCAGTCGTCACAATCTGGCCAAGGCGTTCAAGCGATGGGTAACGCACGATGTCTTGCCCATCCTGCGTAAGCAAGGTCAACCCCAAAAGGGGCAAAAACGTCCAGACACTATCGATGTAAATGCGCTTTTGCTCACTGGAATGGCTACACCAAGTATCGCTAGGCCAACCTTGGTCGATAAGGCGATTGATCAGCGCGCCCGGCAACTTTCTCGTGAGGCTTTCCACTTAATTCGCGCGCATCTTCAGCGGCATGTCGCCTACCAATGTGAGGTCAGCCAGCCTAACCCCCGACTAATCGTTGATAAAGCACTCGATGTTATCGCTCAAGGCACATTGGGTGCGGCGCTGGCGCACACCTACCGCACCGAACTTAACGCCTGCGAACGCTGGTTGAAAATCGCACAAGGCGATATCAACGAATCGCTCGCCAGACTCCAGGCGCAGAAGGCGCTGAAACAAATTCTATAATGGTTGTTAGAGTTATTTTCTAGCGCCGACAGGTCCACCATGTCCGCAACTTTTGCTTGTAGCGATGACGGAGCCAAATTGCCTCCGTGCCACCGCATAGGTCCCAATTGTTAATCAACCCAGTTTGATCAAATTTTTAAGCATGAGTGGTCCGGTCAACCGAAGAAGAAGGCCACCTTCTGCGATCTTGCCGAGCAAAATAGGTGCAAAACCAAACTGCTCGGCTAAACCTGCGACAGTGATGCTAGCGTCGTCGTCGTTGCTCGCGACGAACACAACGCGACGGCCTTCATGTTGAGACGGGTTGCTTGTCAGGACTGCAGCGGGTAGTTGGTTGAAGGCTTTAACTACCTTTGCGCCGGGTAGTGAAAGGTCCACGATGTCGGTGGACTCTACACCGCCTAACTCTTCCGACGTGACATCGCGTGCGTTCATTTCAACTCGTTCTCAGGGACCGATCGGTTTTAATGACGGGGCAAGACTACGGTGTGATGTCTCCGCAGACCTGGCGTCCGGCCGACCTGTGAGCGAAGCATGCCTTTCTTCTAAACGGTATCGGTTGGGGAAGCATGCCGTTGCACATGATTGAACGCGACCTTGCTACTGGTGCCCTTGTTATGTTGCAAGTTGAGGGCATACCTGAAGGCGCCATGAAGCTGGCTATGTCGGCTGACCATCCCGCTGCGTCACCTCCAGGACCTGACAGAGAATGGTTTATTGAACGCTTGAAAATTTTTCTTGATGAAACAGCTTAGGTGCAAAATAGCGTAGGTATCGAGCCCGGCGAAGTTAAAAGTAAGGTAGGTGGCGTATTGACTCAACAGCCTGAAAGCGTTGATTGTGATTCGGCAAACGGATACACAATATGCCGATTACATCGAATAATTAAAAAACTTTATGCGGAAATTGATCGTTCCGTGGCAAAATCCGAAGTTACGAAATATGTTCATGATTATCCAAAAAGTGATGGTGTTCATTTTTTTGATTCTGATTGTTGTACATG
>NZ_JASJXA010000083.1:0-6540 GCF_035018905.1 Glaciimonas sp. Gout2
GTATTGACCTATCGCTGCCTAATCTCTTCGACCAAACAACCGTAGAGGAACGGGTCCGGGATCATTTGGAAAAAAATGGCCAAAATGGATCAGCGCCAATTTTGGATGACGCACATCTCACGCATGTATATTATGTAGAAAACGGTCTGATTAATTCGTTGTTTGGCTTGTTATGTTGGAGTGCGGTCTTTGCGCCGATTCCAAATGCTTTTTTTCATCCTTTTCACACCGGCCCGGCTGATTTGTACGGCCCTGAGTTCTACCAACGCCGCGCGGTGCAATTCGGCGAATGTCTGCGGCAGCTTGATAGCGACCAATACATTGTCACCATACGTCAATACTTTAAAGACAAATGGGGAATACAGTCCCCGTTTGTATTCTGGCCTTTAATGACGGAAACCTTGCTGGATCTCGCTCTTTCATGCATACCAGCCCACCATTTGAAGCACTGCTTCGAACGCATTTTGTCGGATATCAAATCTAATCGTGCGGGGTTCCCGGATCTGATCCAATTTTGGCCTGATCAGAAAACATACCGCATGATTGAGGTAAAGGGACCTGGCGATCGCCTGCAAGATAATCAGTTACGTTGGATTAACTATTGCGCCAGCCACGCCATTCCCATTGCTGTGTGTTACGTCCAGTGGGCGGAGTAAAAAAATGCAATACGTCGTTGCCGTCCGAAACTTATGCGAATTCACCGCTAAGCGCGGGGATCTTGATTTACGTTTTACGCCATCCCCGTCCGCGCAAGAAGGTATCGCGGGGCACGCGATTGTCCAGGCTCGCCGGGAAAAGTCATATCAATCTGAGATTAAGCTTCTGGGAGAAGTGAAGAATTTACGTGTCGTTGGACGTGCAGATGGGTACGATCCAATCCACAATCAGCTTGAAGAAATAAAGACCTACCGCGGCGACATACGCCAGATACCCGATAATCACCGTTCTCTGCATTGGGCCCAGATAAAAGTATATGGGTGGTTATTTTGCCAGGAGCGTGGTCTCTCCGAAGTACGACTGGCGGTGGTTTACTTTGATATTGGCAGCCAGCAGGAAACCGTCATATCAGAACTCCATACGGCGCAGACGCTAAAGCATTTTTTTAATGATCAATGTGAACTATTTTTGGAGTGGTCAGAAAAGGAATTGACGCATCGTGCGGAACGCGATCAAGCGTTAGATGCTTTACAGTTTCCTCATGATGCTTTTCGGCCCGGACAACGGGAATTAGCCGAAGATGTTTATCGCGCCACGACGAGTGGGCGATGCCTCATGGTGCAAGCGCCAACTGGTATCGGAAAAACGATCGGCACCATATTTCCGACATTGAAGGCTTGCTCTAAACAGAAGTTGGATAAGATATTTTTCTTGACGGCCAAGACCTCTGGTCGCGCTCTTGCTTTGGATGCTCTGGAGTTGATAAAAAATAGGGCATCTACTTTACCGTTACGCGTACTTGAACTGGTTGCTCGGGATAAAGCTTGTGAACATCCAGACAAAGCCTGTCACGGAGATTCTTGTCCACTCGCGAAAGGTTTCTACGATCGCTTACCGATGGCGCGAAAGGACGCAGTGAATATCCATACGATGGATAAAGCATCTATTCGCAAGTTGGCATTGGCGCACCAGATATGTCCTTATTATCTTAGTCAGGATATGGTGCGTTGGAGCGACGTCGTGGTGGGTGACTATAACTACTATTTTGATCTTAATGCCATGCTGTACGGTTTAACTGTCGCCAATCAGTGGCGAGTAACCGTGCTGGTGGACGAAGCACATAATATGGTTGAACGTACGCGTAAAATGTTCACCGCAGAATTAAATCAGAGCGATTGTAAGCGCGCGCTTCGGGAGGCTCCACTGGGCCTCAAAAAGACCTTGGAAAGGTTTCATCGTCAGTGGAATGCATTACACAAAAATCAAACTGCGCCATATCAGGTTTATCCGACTATTTCGCAAAAATTCGTCACGGCTATGCAACAGACCATCAGCATGGTCTCCGAATATCTAAATGAAACTCCTGTCGGCCCTGACTCGGGGTTATTGCGTTTTTATTTTGATTTGCTGCATTTTTCGCACCTGATTACAATGTTTGATTCTCATTCGCTGTTCGATATCTCAAAAGACATTGATATATCGCAGCATAAAGCGAGTCAAAGTGGTGTCACTCTTTGTCTTCGTAATATTATTCCAGCACCTTTTCTCGAGCAACGCTTTGCGGTAGCAAGATCAGTTATTTTATTCTCTGCAACATTAACGCCCTCGTATTTCTATAGCGATACGCTCGGACTGCCAGTTGACACTGCAAGGATTGAGGTTAGGTCGCCGTTTGGCCCAGATCAATTGTCTGTCTATATCTGCGATATCTCCACGCGATACAAAGACAGAGACTCATCATTAGAGCCCATCGTGGTATTGATGGGTGGTGCTTACATAAAGTTGCAGGGGAATTATTTAGCTTTTTTTAGTAGTTTTAATTACCTTCAAAAAGCGGCTGATCTTTTTTCAATCCGACATCCCGACATTCCAATATGGATACAGTCGCGGCGCATGGTGGAATCCGATCGCGAGGATTTTTTGGCGCGCTTCTCTTCTGGAGGTAAGGGAATCGGATTTGCGGTACTTGGAGGAGCCTTCTCGGAAGGTATCGACTTGCCAGGTAACTGTCTTATTGGCGCATTTATCGCTACATTAGGATTACCACCACTCAATCCTGTCAATAATCAAATGATGCAATCTATGAACGCAACTTTCGGGTCTAACGTCGGTTATGACTACACTTATTTATTTCCTGGGATACGCAAAGTCGTTCAGGCCGCTGGCCGTGTGATTCGGACAGAATCTGACCGTGGGACTATTTATTTGATTGACGATCGATTTGCACAGCGGAAAGTGGCTAGCCTTTTACCAGATTGGTGGGTGATTAAAAATTAATCATAACTTATGCGCGAAAGAATACTGGTCACCCATGTAGACACATTTTGCGGCTTAATTCGCAAGCCATTAACCTGCATGGCTTCCTTATGGGATTGTAGAACTTCTGCTAATTACTAACACAATCAATATTGCGGCGGATATTGCCGCGATGGGTGAAGCGCTGAAATTGTTAGTCGGTTTATCGGCGCACGTTCTTGCTCTTTGCTTCGGATTTCTGTCGTTGCTGCTACAAATATTTGTACCGCTAAGCGGTACGTTCGATTGCTAAAATGGCTCACTCTGACATTGCTGGCTTATGTAGCGACCGCATTCATTGTATATATTCCCCGGACGCATATTGTGGAAATTTATTTCCACAACTCTCTTGGAGGCCAGAATTTATTACGACTGTTGTTGCCATATTCGGTACCACAATCAGTCCCTATCTGTTCTTCTGGCTGAGCTCCAAAGAGGTAGAAAACCAATTGGCTGATTCAAATGCCAAACCACTTAACGACACGCCAGAGCAGCCACGTTCGAATTTTCGTCGCATTAAAATTGACCCGCTTATAGGAATGCGCTTCTCTAATATAGTCGCGTATTTCATTATTCTCACAACAGCGGTAACACTGAATTTACATGGTGTCTCTGACATCCAAACCTCGGCGCAAACAGTGGCGGCGTTGCGACCTATTGCCAGTAAGTTTGTTTTTTGGCTTTTTAGTGCCGGCATTATTGGTATTGAGCTATAGAGAAAAAGCGGTGTAGTGACAATCACAGGCATACAGTCCACCCGTAATACGTTTTATCAATCGCCGCTCCGTCCCCATAAATCTATTCTGAATATATCACTGACAAAGGAGATATTGAACTCTGATTTTAGACACCTTCCCCTGAGAGCTGATCTTTTCGGTCAAGCATTTGATCCCTTAATGAAAGCAGATCAATATGTGACTTTCTGGCTTGTGGAAACATATCTTTCTCCTCTTCTTTAACGTGATGCTCAATCTGTTCGGACAGCACTTTGACTTTGGCATTAAATAGCGCATCTTCAGCAGACATCGACTGAATTTGCGCAATGAGTTCTTTTGCGCTGGCGTGCTCTACCACAGCTTCGTTGACAAGCACTGGCCCTTCTTTTGAAATATGGCGGACGGCAGGGTAAAAAATTTCTTCTTCAATGATGCAATGTTTACTCAGAGCAGAACATATCTCGTTAGCCAAGTTTTTCTTGCCGACGTAGGCGTGCTCTCCTAAGGCTTCGAATTTCTTAAACATTGCTTTAACCGTTTCGTGCTCATGCTCTAGCATCGTGACGGCATCCTTGAAGTGTGGTTTAGTCTCGTTGATATCCATGGCGATCCTTTTGAATAGGAGGTGGAAGGAGAATTGAGGAACAGAATGTACCAATGATGAAATTAAATGTAGAAGGACATATCAAAAAAGTAAAGTACGGTTTCTTTTGCTATCTCAGTAATGACGACTAGCTTGCCATTCGGAAAATGCCGTTTTTACTAATCGTGGTTCCGCAGATACAAACCAGATTCTGGTGTTTTAAAAATAAACAAGACGTATTTTTATTACTTTTCATTGCTGCAAGAATCCGACACCTAGTTAAGAAATAAATAGGATGGATCGATATGCAGTCAATTATGGCCTAAAAAAGGTTGGGTAATAGTCGATCCTTTTCACCGTTTCCTACAGAAAAATCAGTGTTTCGCCGATATCTCAGGGTTCGTCCCACTATTACTCTTTGAACATGTAATCCGAATTGGATATTTGGAGTTGAGGTGCGATTATGCGGAAGGTTTCTCTATTCCTGTTTGCCTGCGGGCCGCGTTATCTGCACCTCTTCTTTTTAACCAGAATAATTTGAACACTATGACCGCATGGACTTCAATTTGTGATAATTTAAGGAGAGTCAGATGGATGCTCAGCCCAGAATTCCCGGTTTAAATCCGCTTGAAATTGAAAAAAATTACGCTGCGTTTGATGGAAATACTTCTGGTGTATCGTGGGGCGCGATTTTTGCCGGCGCCGCCACCGCCGCAGCTTTATCCCTTATCTTAATTATTCTTGGCGGTGGTTTAGGGCTTTCAGCAGTTTCGCCATGGTCGACCAATAATATTCCGATGGGTAAGGCGACCATTATTTGGCTCGCCTTTACCCAACTCGCCGCTGCTGGGATTGGCGGTTATATGGCTGGTCGCCTTCGTGTAAAGTGGGTAAGCGTGCACACGACTGAAGTGTATTTTCGCGACACTGCGCACGGGCTACTATCGTGGGCAGTGGCAACTTTGCTCACCGCATTCTTTCTGACTGGTGCGGTACGAGCGGTGTCGAGCGGTGCGATTGAGTTAGGTGGGACGGCCGCTACAGCTATGGGTGCCACAGGGGGAGCAGGCTCCAATTCGATTAGCTATTTTTCGGACATGCTTTTGCGTTCAAGCCAAGCGACTTCCCCTGCTGACAATGGTAACGTAAATGCCGGTTCTAATTCGAATACCAACGCATTAAACGATACCAGTAACAGCGGAACGGTTGCTGTTCCGGGTACTAATGCAGTACGCCAAAATGACAATCCTGCTTTACGCGCTGAAGTTTTAAGAATCTTTGCCAATGACCTGCGCAGTGGCCCTTTGTCATCTGACGATAAACAATACCTATCGCAGCAGGTTGCTCAAGTTACTGGGCTATCAAGGGCAGAAGCAGATAGGCGTGTTGATGATGTATATGCGCGTTTATCAAAAGTCAAATCAGATACCGAAGTTGCGGCAAAAGATACTGCTGACAAGGCACGTAAAATAGCTGCGCAATCAGCATTGTGGATATTTGTCGCATTATTAGTTGGTGCATTTTTCGCAAGTATAACCGCGACGCTTGGAGGAAAACAGCGTGACCGAGTGTTGTAACGCGTTGTAAATTAATCTAACTTTCTTCTATCAACTTGTCTGGCCGCGCAATTAGTTGATCACTACAGGAGAGCATTATGGGCTCAATATTATTATGGCTTATTGGCATTCCAATTCCGATTATCATTTTGATTGCCTTGTTACATTAGTTTTTTGGGTGCTTTGAGCGTCAATACTAAGTGGCAGCATCTATGTGACTTTCCGATTCCGGTTGAAATTGAACTGGCAGGAATTCCACACTGCTAGTGAACCATGTGTATGGCATCAAAGTATCGATCAAACAAAAAAATTAATAGGTGACCATTGCGTCCTTATTAGTAGAGGAGAGTTAAAGGGATGGTCAGTATCTGAGGTCCTCGCAACTCGTTCGGCGTTTAATCTTGGAAGGACGTATTATGGCAACGGGTACCGTCAAGTGGTTTAATGACTCAAAAGGCTTTGGCTTTATCACCCCCGATGATGGAGGAGAAGATTTATTTGCACATTTCTCTGCCATCCAAATGGGGGGATTCAAAACTCTTAAAGAAGGACAAAAAGTAACGTTTGACGTTACGCAAGGCCCCAAGGGAAAACAAGCCTCTAATATTCAAAATCCTTAACGCGTGATGTGCGTGGGGCTTTACGCCCACATGATTAAAAGGCTCACGTTCGGGACGGAGCGTGAGCCTTTTCTGCAACTAAAGAAAGTGTTGTTGAGCGGCGTTATTTGTAC
>NZ_JASJXA010000084.1:0-6480 GCF_035018905.1 Glaciimonas sp. Gout2
ATAAAGATGCGGTCGAGCGATTGCGCCGGATTCGCGGCGTGGATGACAAACACCACTTGACGCTGTTATGTAAAGATCTGAGCGAAATTTCGGAATATGCCAAGATTGATAATCGGCAATTTCGTCTTTTAAAAAGTGGCACGCCCGGGCCTTATACTTTTATTTTGGGCGCATCAAAGGAAGTGCCACGCCGGTTGAGCCATCCATCACGCAAAACGATCGGCTTGCGTGTGCCTGAAAATGTGGTCGTGCAAGCTTTATTGGAAGAGTTAGGTCAGCCATTAATTGGTACTACGCTGATTCTGCCGGGTAGCGGATTGCCGTTGACTGAAGCCGATGAGATTCGCGATCAACTGGAGAAACAGGTGGAATTGGTTGTCGATAGTGGCGCGTGTAGTTTTGAGCCAACTACGGTGATTGATTTGACCGCAGATGAGCCAATGCTAATTCGTCAGGGACGCGGCGATATCCAGATGTTTGGCTTATAGTCATGCCAAAATACAATTAATTCGTGTTACTCTTTTTTAGCGAATGATTTTAACTGGTCATTTGTTCCGAATTTGCCGGGCTTTTGGGCCTCTCTGTTAAACTTCTGCTAATGAATGAACTAATTCAAACTATTGCCGTACTAGCGTTACCCATGCTTTTCGCCATTACCTTGCACGAAGCGGCACATGCTTATGCAGCGAAGTATTTTGGTGATTCCACAGCTTACATGTTGGGTCGCATGAGTCTCAATCCTGTCAAGCACATTGATCCTTTTGGCACTGTACTGATTCCGTTGTTAATGTATTTTTCCACTGGTGGCGCATTCCTCTTTGGCTATGCAAAACCTGTACCGGTCAATTTTGGTCAGTTGCGCAAACCTAAACGTGACATGGCATGGGTGGCCTTGGCCGGGCCAGCCGCAAATTTGGTAATGGCACTCGGTTGGATGTTGTTATGGATCGGGTTGGCTGCCTCTGGATCGGAAGCCAAGGATTTCTTTGTAATGATGGCACAAGCCGGTATCCGGATAAATCTGGTGTTATTTGCGCTTAATTTGTTTCCGCTGCCGCCGTTGGATGGCGGTCGTATTCTGTTTAGTTTGTTGCCGCATACATACGCGTTTAAACTTGCCAAGATTGAGCCATATGGTTTCTTTATCGTATTAGCTTTGTTATTGATCAAGTTACCGCAATTTGGCGATCAACCTACTTTGTACGTCGTGTGGATTACGCCATTGATGCATATCGCGTCGACTGTTCTACAATGGATCGTGACACCGCTACTGATGCTGTTGCGTTGACACAGCATTCCCCTTTCATCTTGCTACTCTGACATCTCACATTAACTATGTATCCTGATCGCGTTGTATCTGGCATGCGCCCCACTGGCGCATTGCATCTTGGCCATTATCACGGCGCTTTGAAAAACTGGGTTCGGTTGCAATCCGAACTGCCTTGTTTGTTTTTTGTCGCTGACTGGCACGCGCTGACCACTCACTATGACGATCCAAGCCAGATCGAAACAAGCACGTGGGATATGTTGATTGATTGGCTTGCTGCGGGTGTTGATCCCTCACAATCGACATTGTTTATTCAGTCGAAAGTGCCGGAGCACGCCGAGTTGCATTTACTGCTATCAATGGCGACGCCACTTGGGTGGTTGGAACGTGTTCCGACTTATAAGGATCAGCAAGAAAAGCTCGCTGATCGCGATCTGGCTACCTACGGTTTTCTTGGTTACCCGTTGTTGCAAGCAGCTGACGTGCTGATTTATCGTGCCACGCAAGTGCCGGTCGGTGACGATCAGGTCCCCCATATCGAAATGATGCGAGAGATCGCCCGTCGCTTCAATCATCTATATGGCAAAGAAAAAGGCTTTGAAGAAAAAGCGCAAGATGCCGTCAAAAAATTAGGTAGCAAACGCGCCAAGTTATACAACGAACTGCGCGTTGATTTTCAGCAGAAGGGGAGCGAAGAGGCTCTCGAGCAAGCCAAAGCGATGCTGGACGATGCGCAAAATCTGTCAATGATTGATCGTGAACGTCTATTTGGATTTCTGGAAGGAAGTCGCAAATTGATTCTTTCCGAGCCTCAAGCGCTGTTGACGGATGCGTCTCGCTTGCCAGGCCTGGATGGCCAAAAAATGTCGAAAAGCTATGGCAACTCGATCGCCTTGCGCGATGACAAAGACGTCGTTACCAAGAAGGTGCGCACGATGCCAACTGATCCGGCACGCGTGCGACGCACTGATCCGGGTGAGCCGGCCAAGTGCCCTGTTTGGCAGTTTCATTTGGTGTATTCCGATACTGCCACGCAGGAGTGGGCGGCAAAAGGCTGTCGCTCGGCTGGCATTGGTTGTCTGGAGTGCAAGCAACCGGTGATTGATGCCATCGTCCGCGAGCAAGAGCCTATGCACGAGCGAGCGCAACAGTATCTGGATGATCCTTCGCTGGTGCGCGCCATTGTTGCCGATGGCGCAGATCATGCCCGCAAATTGGCGCAAGATACGATGCGCGACGTGCGTGAGGCGATGGGTTTGAGCTACAGTTGATTGATAGTCTCCTTATTTGTCTAATCATGTATGGGTGCCTGACACGATGATTGTTAAACCGATGACGATCACAGCGTTGCCTGTATCCAGCTGGGTTAGTCGTTTTGCGTCAGCCATTCCAGCCGGACAGGTTCTCGATTTGGCTTGCGGTGAAGGGCGCCACAGTCTATTTTTGGCGACGTCGGGCAAGGATATGTTGGCGGTTGATCGTAATCCGAACCTGCTCGCCGGTATTGCGGCAACACAAATTGCCACATACCAGATTGATTTAGAAACTGGCGACGACGATGCGCTTGCCGAATTGTTTCAACCGGCGCGGTTCTCTGGTGTGGTGGTGACGAACTATTTATATCGACCGCTAGTTGCCTTAATGCTTGATAGCATTGCCAATCAAGGCATCTTGTTATACGAGACCTTTGCTGAAGGTAATCAACAGTTTGGCAGACCCAGTAACCCCGATTTTTTGCTGGAACATGGAGAATTGTTGCGGTGGTTGGAGGCTGATAGCGAGAATGTCTGGCATGTTGTCGCGTTTGAGGAAGGTTTTGTTGAGCGACCTAAGCCAGCCATGATTCAGCGGATTTTCGCGATAAAAGGAACTGCTAGTTCCGTTAGCGGTCTACGGCTAGATTAAAATATTATCTGAGCCAAGCTTGTTTTTTTGATTCTGTATTTTCAATAATTTCAAAGATAGATTTTAAGCGTTAAATTACTTAGGTATCAATTTAGTAATTTAATTTGTTATTTGATTTGAATTGCAGGTGGAATTTCCCCATATTGGCGGCGATCCGCTACAATCAGGTTTTTATCTCTTTCGTATTGACTATCATGATCCAAGGTAGCATCGTTGCAATCATCACTCCCATGCATTCGGACGGCAGCCTTGATTTGCCAGGTTTACGTAATCTGATAGATTGGCACATCGCCGAAGGTACTGACGCCATTGTTATCGTCGGCACTTCAGGTGAATCGCCAACGCTCCCGGAAGCAGAGCATTGTGAATTAATCAAAGTTGCAGTGGAGCATGCTGCAAAACGTATTCCGATCATTGCTGGCACTGGTGGCAACTCTACCGCTGAGGCAATCAATTTGACGCGCTATGCCAAAGAGGTTGGTGCAGATGCCTCTTTGCAAGTTGTGCCTTATTACAATAAGCCGACGCAAGAAGGCATGTATCAGCATTTTAAGAAAATTGCGGAATCTGTTGATCTGCCGGTCATTCTGTATAACGTACCAGGCCGTACGGTAGCGGATATGAGCAATGAAACGATTTTGCGTCTGGCGCAAATTCCCGGCATCATCGGGGTTAAAGATGCGACTGGTAATATTGCACGTGTTACTGATTTACTGCGTTTGGCACCGGCAGATTTTGCCGTATATTCCGGCGATGATGCGACCGCGATGGCACTTATGTTCTGCGGTGGCAAAGGTAATATTTCAGTCACTGCTAACGTCGCGCCTCGGGATATGCATTTGTTGTGTGTCGCAGCGATCAAAGGTGACGTAGCTGAAGCCATTCGGATAAATAATAAGTTGCTGCCGTTGCACGTTCAATTATTTATTGAGCCAAATCCGATTGCGGCTAAATGGGCATTGTGCGAAATGGGAATGATCCCTTCAGGAATACGTTTGCCTCTGGTGCCGTTGTCACCGGAATTTCACGCACCTGTCCGAGCAGCATTGCGCGAATCAGGTGTATTAAAATAAGCTGCGCTGACAGGCGTTTTCTCTAGAATTTTTCTCGTTCCATTCATTCTGTATTCACATGACTATTCGCAAGAACATTCCTTCGACATCACGCAGTGCTATTCAACGTAATCTTGTTTTCACTCTGGCATTAACCAGCTTGGCAGGTTGCTCCTCTATCAATTCAATGATGGAGCCGGATCGTATCGATTACAAAAGCGCTGATAAAGTAAAAACGCCAAAGCTTGATATTCCACCTGATTTGACGCAATTGCAGCGGGAAAATCGCTATGCTATTCCAGATTCAAATCAAGGAACAGCCACTGCTTCAGGTTATAACCTTCAACAAGGTATTAAACCCGCAGCTGATGTTGCCGTGATTGCGCCTAACGGTGCGCCGGATATGCATATCGAACGTGATGGCTCGCAGCGCTGGTTAGTGGTGCAAACTACTCCAGAGAAGTTGTGGCCAAAGATTAAAGACTTTTGGCAAGATTCAGGATTTTTGATCAATACCGAAAATCCTGATACTGGCGTAATGGAAACCGATTGGGCCGAAAATCGGGCCAAGATACCACAAGATTTTCTGCGTAATACGCTGGGTAAAGTATTCGATTCAATCTATTCGACGGGGGAACGTGACAAGTTCCGTACGCGCCTTGAACGTGGGCCAAACGGTACGACCGAAGTTTATATCAGTCATCGCGGCGCGGAAGAGGTGCTTACTGGCGCTTCAAAAGAAACGAGTATCTGGACTTCGCGCCCAGAAGATCCACAGTTAGAAGCTGAGTTTTTGTCGCGTTTGATGTCTCGCCTCGGTGCGGATCAGGTGAAGGCAAAAGCGGCGGTGGCTAATTCACCGTCGTTACAAGCGCGTTCTAAGCTTGTAAAGGGTGCTCTCGGGACGAGTTACGTTGAAGTAGACGAAAGTTCTGATCGCGCTTGGCGACGTGTTGGTTTGGCGCTTGATCGCGTCGGCTTCACAGTAGAAGATCGTGATCGCACGCAAGGTGTCTATTTTGTCCGATACGTCGATCAAGATGAAGAGGCTAAAGACAAGAAATCAGCTGGTTTCTTCTCAAAAATGTTCACAAGTTCTAAGAAGGACGATAAAAAGGCTGCCCGCTATCGGGTCGTTGTAAAGGCTTCCGGTTCGGCGAGTCAGGTTGCAGTGCAGAATAACGCAGGTCAACCAGAAACGTCGCCAGCGGGAGACAAAATCCTGACTTTGTTGAACGAGCAACTTAAGTAATTGTTTGTAGTGTTGTTTTTGCAATTGTGTCGCAGTTAGTGCTGCGAGGCAATTGCATCTTAGGATTAGTCGTTGAAATTTGCCAGCCTCGGAAGCGGTAGCGAAGGTAATGCCTTATTGATTTCCAGCGCTTCTGCTACCCCTTCTACTGAAACCAAAGCCACAACCAACGTTATGTTGGATTGTGGCTTTGGCATTAAAGAGACCGAACGTCGTTTGGCTAGGTTAGGTCTCGATCCCACTGATTTATCTGCTATTGTTGTCACACATGAGCATCAGGATCATATTGGTGGTGTCTTCAAACTAGCTCGCCGTTATGCATTACCCGTATGGCTGACGCATGGCACCTTTGCTGCCATCTCAAAATCACTTAAAACGCGTAGTGCGGTTGAGATGCATTTTTGTCGCGATGGTGAAGTTCTGACTATCGGAGATTTGGAATTGACGCCCTATACCGTTCCTCATGACGCCAGAGAGCCGGTGCAATACGTTGCTAGTGATGGCACATTACGGCTTGGCGTGTTAACCGATGCTGGAAAATCCACAAATCACTTGATTCGCGCTCTAAACGGTTGTCACGCACTTGTTTTAGAGTGCAATCATGATAGTCAGATGCTTCTCGATTCAGCTTACCCACCTTCACTTAAGCGTCGTATCGGCGGTGAGTATGGGCATCTTTCAAATGATGTTGCTGCAGACATCTTGGCTGCGTTAGATCAGTCGGTTTTGCGTAAAGTAATCGGCGCGCATTTAAGTCTGCGTAATAACACTCGCGAACTCGCACTGGCAGCGCTTAATCGCGGCAGAAAAAATCAAGATATTGAATTAACGATTGCCTGTCAGGAAGACGGATTCGATTGGATCGACATTTGTTAAAAATGAAGAGTATCCATAGAGGTTTGTAGCCGAGCAGGTTTTGACTTAAGTCTTACTAAGCCCTATTACATATGGTTACAAATAGGATAAGAAAATTGAATCCAGTGATGTTGAATGCAGCATATTTT
>NZ_JASJXA010000085.1:0-6236 GCF_035018905.1 Glaciimonas sp. Gout2
CTTTTAGCTATTTATGTGATGTTTCGTTGTTGTGAAACAATGATTCCCGACATAGCCTATTTTCCTAAATTATCCAGTAAGTCAGAAAGTCTACATTTGATGCATTTTAGGACACGTTTGACGACATATTTTATGTTAATCAGAAAAGCGGCAGACGCCCCGGTAGATGTGTAATATAAATGCTCTATCGGATTCTAAAGGCTTTGATTGATTGACCTTGTTATAGATCATTTGGCTTTAATCAGGCGTCAATTGACCATGATCTTCAACGGGTTAGTTCGTAAGAGCTATATTAAAAATCCTGCTTATGATAATTTGAGCGTTAATCATGGGCCAAACTTGCTGACGGTTAGTTCGTCCACGCGTCACAAACTTACACCTTTTTAACAAACTCTGATTTTAGACTCATGGCACCAAAACCATCAATTTTGCAGTCGATGTCATGGTCGCTATCGACCAGGCGAATATTCTTTACTTTGGTTCCCATCTTGAGTGTTCCACCGGAGCCTTTTAGTTTTAAATCCTTGATGATGCTCACCGTGTCACCGTCTTGTAAAATATTTCCTGCCGAGTCACGGTAGACTTTGTCATTCTCTTCTATCGACTCCGCGTTGGCATTTGCCGGCCATTCATGTGCACATTCCGGACAGATGTAAAGCGCACCATCCTCGTAGGTAAATTCGGAATTGCATTTTGGGCATACTGGTAAAGTCATCATGATCTTGTCTGTCCGGAAACGGCTATAGATATAAAAGGATCTTAGTATACTGCGTGCCGCTGATAAACATGGCGAGCGATTGGTGCGATTGGATATGGACGAACTCAGAATAGTGCCTTGCAATAATCGCTATTAACCAATAGTTTACCTAATAAGACTACTCAAGGATCCTTAAATCATGCAAAACAAAACTGTCACATTGGCATTGCAGGGAGGAGGATCGCACGGGGCCTTCACATGGGGAGTATTGGATCGACTGCTTGAAGATGGAAGGGTCGAAATTGAGGGCGTCAGCGGTGCCAGTGCGGGGGCTATGAATGCGGTCGTGATGAGTCATGGTTTCGCTGTTGGAGGTCGGGATGGTGCGCGTCAGGCTTTATCCGACTTTTGGGATAGTGTCAGCACTAACGACCTTTTCACCTTCATGCCGCATCATGCGTTAAGCGACAGAGCAATTGCCCGACAAGCGTCCTCGACTGCCGTCATGAAGGGCTTTTTTTCAATGATGCGGTTATTTTCCCCGTATCAATTTAATCCTTTTGATCTTAATCCACTTCGCGACATTCTGGTAAAGCAGATTGATTTTGATCGACTGCGTTCGCATGGAACGATCAAACTGTTTGTAGCCGCGACACAAGTCAGCTCCGGCACATTAAAAATATTTCGCAATCACGACCTCAGTCTGGACGCATTGTTGGCGTCTGCTTGCCTGCCGTCCATGCATCATGCGATAAAGATCGATGGTGAAGCATATTGGGATGGTGGGCTTACCGCTAATCCGCCTATTTTTCCGTTACTGCATCTATGCACCTCGCCAGATATTATGGTCGTTTTGTTGCATCCTTTCCGACGTCCCAAAACGCCAACCACCTCCGATGAAATCGGGCAGAGGCTGACGGAAATCAGTTTTAGTTCCGCCTTTTTTACTGAATTAGGTGGTATTGCGCTTGCCAGACGCAATATTGAGGATGATCCGGAGGCCAGCGGTAAACTTGAGCAGCGTCTCAAAAATCTCAATATGCATTTAATCGATGCAGACGATTTGATGAGCCATTTAAGTGTCTCCAGCAAACTCAACATAAAGGCATCTTTTATCAACGCATTGCGCGATGCTGGTCGTCAACAAGCAGGTATCTGGCTGGCGGGAAAATTTGATGATCTGGGTCGACGTTCTTCCTTTGATATTGATCAATTTCTTCCATGAGCACCAATCGAAGTAGCCATTATTACTAGCTCAGTTTAAGTAGTTGTGAATAAGTCTATAATTCAACAGCACATCCATCCATCAAACATACGATTAAAGTAGCAGGAATCAAACAATGACTCAACCATGAAGACTTCCCAATCGGATTTC
This sequence comes from Glaciimonas sp. Gout2, assembly GCF_035018905.1. Classification (NCBI taxonomy): domain Bacteria; kingdom Pseudomonadati; phylum Pseudomonadota; class Betaproteobacteria; order Burkholderiales; family Oxalobacteraceae; genus Glaciimonas; species Glaciimonas sp. Gout2. The sequence goes on from NZ_JASJXA010000085.1 coordinate 2,073, forward strand.
ATTCACATTCGCGGCCTTCGTTATCACATTCGGCGATGGGGATCACCCGATGCACCGTTGTTATTTATGTTGCATGGCTGGATGGATGTCTCAGCATCTTTTCAATTTGTCGTTGATCAACTTGCGCAAGATTGGCAAGTCATCGCACCCGACTGGCGCGGCTTTGGTCTAACCCAATACGGGCCGGCCGATGTGTATTGGTTTCCAGATTATCTGGCGGACCTTGACGCTATTTTGCTGCATTATGCGGGAGATGAACCGGTCAACTTGCTCGGTCATAGCATGGGTGGAAACGTCGCAGGACTATATGCTGGCGTGCGACCACAGCGGATTCGTAAATTAATTAATCTGGAGGGATTCGGTCTTGGCGTAACGCAGCCAGAACAGGCACCTCTGCGTTACGCTAACTGGCTTGATGCGTTACAGCTCAAGCCCACCATGCAGACTTACCCCACGCAGGCGGCAGTTGCTGCGCGTTTAAAAAAGAATAATCCACGGCTAACGAATGCGCGTGCCGATTTTCTTTCTGGTTATTGGGCCTCTGAGACCAGTCCTGGGAAATGGGAAATTGCAGGCGATCCGGCTCACAGGCTTGTGAATCCAGTATTACCGAAAGTCGAAGAGTTACTGGCTTGTTGGCGGCGCATCACCGCACCGGTGTTGTGTGTGGAGGCCGCAGAGACGGCTATTTGGCAGTCTTGGGGTGGCAAGGAAGCGATACGCGCAGAAATTGACCGGCGCATGGCGTGCATTAATGACGTTCGCTTTGTCTCAATCGCCGATGCGGGACATATGATGCATCACGATCAGCCCCAATTGCTGGCCGCGACGATCGAGGAATTTTTGGCTGAGCCAATAGCGCTTCCTATGCTCGTTGCATCTGAATGAATCCTGATCGCTCGGATGCATCGAGAGCGCGTGATAAGTATCGGAATGTCTATCCCTCACAAAATCACGCGAATGCTAAAGATCATCCATCATGAAGGTTTGTCGTCGCCACGCATAAAAACCGTGGTGTCATTGATCCGATCAATCCGACCCGCTGCCATTTCCGCCAGCATATGAGACGACGAAATAGCGAGGCGCAACAAGTGTTCGGTGTCCATAATATCCAGCGTTGGCATCGTCCCGTTGTCTCGATCAGTGTTACTGAAGTGGGCCAGATCAATACATGTTTTTATACCTTGGCAAACATCGACCGTCAGGGCATAAAATTGTGCATGTCGATCACCGCGATGTTGAGGAAGCAACCAGGAAAATGATTTATGAAATGCTTCGATTTCAGAAGTCGGCGATTGTGGAGGATTGGTTTGCTTGTTCATGATTTTGGCTCGAATACACCAACGAACGCTACTAATGCGTTAGACAGATTAGTTTGGCCTTCGAAGGTTTGGAAGCGGGGAGGTTTGGACGTGATCGTGCTTCGCATTATTTTTTCCTTGTACGGTTACACCGCGCCCGCGACTAAACGGGTGGGCGGCAAATGGCGGGGTTAGTCGACCAGCGTACAAGGTTACCGGCATACCCGAAGGTATCCCCACCACCACCGCCCATTGAGGACAAGCGAAGGAAGAGCCACACTTAAGAAGCGGCATTGAGCCGTTCGTGCGCCTTGTACATGTCGAGCGACTAAACCCGTTCCCCTTTTTATTGGGGACGGGAAGAGTATAAATCAAGCTAGTCCGGTTTGTGAAGATTTGATCGCCAAATCGATAAACGCCGACATCAATATGTCCCAAATAGGACTTACGCAAACTGTTCCCAGCGGGGTTGTGCTTTCCTAGCCGTGTTGGCGCGTACTGTCTTCGTCGGCACGCCTTGCTTGGAACAGTTTGCGTAAGTCATATTATTGTGCAGCCGCAGCAAAGGGGGCGTATCGCGCGTACAATCATAGATTGATAGCGACTTTTGAACTGTTTCTTAATGCTGAATGTAGATCTCCATTGTCACTCGAATATTTCCGACGGAATGTTAACGCCGACGGCGGTGGCTGCGCGTGCCAAAGCTAACGGCGTTGACGTCTGGGCCTTAACCGATCACGATGAGGTGAGTGGGATAGCCGAAGCGCGGGCCGCCGCGCGCGTGCTCAATCTGCAGTTTGTGACAGGCGTCGAAATTTCGATTACGTGGGCCGGTCACACGATTCATATCGTTGGGCTAAAAATCGACGAAACCAATCAGGCGCTGCTCGACGGTCTGGCCGCAACGCGTGGTGGACGTGAGCGGCGTGCGCGTGACATGGCTGCTCAATTAGCGGCAATCGGTATTCCGTATGCATTTGAGGGAGCACTGAAGCATGTGGGCAATCCGGATTTGATTTCCCGGACCCATTTTGCGCGCTATCTGGTGGAAATTGGACGTTGCGCCGATACCCACGAAGTCTTTCGCAATTATTTGACTGAAGGTAAACCAGGTTACGTGCCGCATCGTTGGGCTAGTCTGGCGCAGGCGGTTAACTGGATTCGCGGTGCCGGCGGCATTGCAATCGTCGCCCATCCGGGGCGCTATCATCTGAGTGATGTCGCATTTGGTGCGTTCTTCGATGAATTTAAGCAATTGGGTGGTACGGCGATAGAGGTTAACACCGGAAGTCACTCGCCAGATCAATATGTTGAATATGCAAAAGTGGCCGCGACCTACGGTTTTCTAGCATCACGCGGGTCAGATTTTCATAGTCCTGGCGAATCCCGTGTCGATCTTGGCGCCTTGCCGCCATTGCCTGATAATGTGATACCGGTCTGGCACGATTGGGCTTTACAAGAACAAAATTAAACGGGCCCGCGTCTTGCCTAACGGATTACCCATTCAATTCGTCAGACAAGAACCGATATTTCTGCGAGAGTGCAAACATGTTTCGGCCGCGTTTAGGCCGATTCCCCATAAAATTTTCTGGCAAAATCGCGTATTTGGGGAAAACTAAGGCTGGAGTGTTAAAAATAGAGAACGTTGTTATAAGGTCGTTGTCAAAGCGCCGTACCTTGAAATTAGTAATAACAGTCTCATTTATGTTACATCCATCACTTAGGAGCCCTGCGCATGAAACGTATTTTCCTGTTCCTCGCCACAAATATTGCAGTAATGCTGGTGTTGAGCGTCGTCCTATCGTTGCTGGGCGTGGACCGTTTTCTGACGCGCAGTGGCCTCGATATACCAAAATTAATGGTATTTTCGCTGATAGTTGGCTTCGCAGGTTCAATTTTTTCGCTATTGATCAGCAAGTGGATGGCGAAACGCTCTACCGGTGCGCACGTGATTGTTTCGCCGTCCAACTCTACCGAGGTCTGGTTGGTCGACACGGTCGGCAAGTTGGCACAACGCGCAGGGATCGGTATGCCGGAGGTCGCAGTATTCCAAGGCGAGCCTAACGCATTTGCGACTGGGGCTTTTAAAAACTCTGCATTGGTGGCGGTTTCGACCGGCCTGCTTGAAAGCATGACGAAAGAAGAAGTTGAGGCGGTGCTTGGGCATGAAATCGCGCACATTGCGAACGGTGACATGGTGACGATGACACTCATCCAAGGCGTTTTGAACACTTTCGTCGTGTTTTTGTCCCGTGTCATTGGTTACGCGGTTGATCGCGCCATGTCACGTGGTAACAATGATGGTCCCGGTATTGGTTACATGATCTCCGTGATCGTTACGCAAGTGGTGTTGGGAATTGGTGCTTCAATGATCGTAGCCTGGTTCTCGCGCCACAGGGAGTTTCGGGCTGATGCCGGTTCGGCTAAATTAATGGGCAGTAGTCTGCCAATGCAACACGCACTGGCTCGTCTCGGTGGCGGCCAGGCAGCTTCGTTGCCGGAATCGATGGCAGCGATGGGTATTAACGACAAGCCTGGATTTATGGCGCTATTTTCAAGCCATCCACCGATCGAACAACGGATTGCAGCGTTACGTAATCCTCACGTTACAGCACTGTAATCATTCAAAATAGGGTGTAAAACCACCGTTGAAGGGATGTAGCAGGGCGGCGGTAGTCTATTGACTATCGCCGTTTTTATATTTAGAGAGTTAGAACTATGAGCCAGTTTTTTCACATTCATCCCGATAACCCCCAACTTCGGTTGATTAAACAAGCGGTCCAAATTATTCAATCCGGCGGAATCGTTGCGTTGCCAACCGACTGCTGTTATGCCTTGGTGTGTCAGTTGGATAATAAAGATG
>NZ_JASJXA010000086.1:0-6109 GCF_035018905.1 Glaciimonas sp. Gout2
ATCTGATACTCGCCCTTTTTTTTGAACGGAGTTAATCTGATATTCCGATTTTCCTTCAATGTCTTATTTTCTTGTTTGAAACGCTCCGGGCCCGATGATGTTTGTTGTCGTAATAAATCAACATAATATTGTTCTGGATTTATTTCGGCAAGGCTAAACGGCGGATTATATATATCCAAGTTTGACAACGATGCCCTAGGTATGTTTACTAATGGCATAGGTGTACTTTTGTTATCGATCGTCACTGACAATATATCTTCTGATGCGCCAGACCTTCTTAGCTTTTCACCAATATTAATGTTGATTACTGGATTGGCATTAATCATCGTTTTTTCGGCTCCAATCGGCAAATCAGCTAATGTATTTGCGACATCAGACTCTTTTAATGAATCGCCAGGAATATTTTTTGTATCCTCTACAGCCGGCGGGACAACTGATTTTTCATCGACCGGACGCATCAACTCCGCCCAGTGATAAGCAACTCTGACTTGATTCATCATACTGTGCAAATTAGCACCACCGTTTGGTGACTGAAACGTACTCAACACACGAGTGGCCGCTTTCGCCGCGGCTTCAGAGATTGTTCCTTTTGCTTCTTCAACTTTTTTCCACGTTGCAAGTGATAGCGAGCCAAATTTAGCTTCTAAGTGTTGACGAATCACTGGCATCACGTCAGTATTAAAAACGGTAGTAAATAAATCTGATTTGTTATGGCGCACTACAGCATCAAGTTTGGCATGTATTTTTTCGCTAAGTTGCTGCACCTTGTCATAACAATTATTTTTTTGCCAATGCGAAAATCCAGATTCTTCGCCAAGTTTATCCCCCATTACCAACATGCATAGTTGCCGTGATAGCCTATTGCAATCGTCCGAGACTTCTGCTCCGCCGTGAATTCGCAACGTCGATAATGCCAGCGCCAGGTCAGAGACGCCAATCGTGGCCGCATGTGTTCCTTGGGCGACTATCCGTTTAAAATCTTCCGGTTTATCAGCTATTCTTGAAATCGCCTCAAAAGCGGAGGCTTCGGCCTGATCAATCGGCCGGGTGGCGTTTGGCAATAGCGCTTCCGAGGCGACAGCCCCTTCGGTGGATGCAGCTATCACATCGATAGCTGCGGTATACGCCTCATGCGCAGCTGCGGTGATTTGATGGCGCTCGTTTATTTGCGGAGTGCCGCTGAAATCGAAATCACTCGGATTGGGGGGGGCGCAAACTTGATTACTTCCGCTTACGCTTTCAATACCATCCACGAACGACATTTTAGGCTTGGTGATATTGTTCGGATGTGGACAAACAGCGCCTCTTGTTGAACCGCTAATCAGTGTTGGTCCCATCGATTATTCCTATAGATAATTTTGCAAGGGTGAATGACTCACCTTGTTTTGTGCCACAGTTTTACTAGACAACACAGCAGGTTCTTATTGAATTACAAATTGACCTGCTTCAAAACTGAAGAAAAGCACGCAACATGTCGGCCATGCTTTGAATAATTGAGCTAATCGTCTTATGAGCGGTTTCGAAGCGGCCGTAAGCATTACTATACTTTTGCCCACGACTCTGCAGCGAATCTTCGATTCTGCTAACCTGCGCGTCAAAACCAGATTTCCAAACGTTATAGGTAGTGATGGATAACTTATGACCGTCTATGACAATACCGTCGTCAGATGTCGGTAAATTGGCGATTTGTTTTTTTATCTGCGATAGATCAGGAATGATACAAAATGTGCCGTCCCGGTTAGCATGGATACATTCGACTGGATCGATTCCTAACTTCGTACAGATGTCGACGGCCTCGTTCGAAAGAATGCCATTTTCAGGAGTTTTTCCGGCAATTACTCCGTTCATAGTCGGAGGCTCAAATCTATTTAGAATAGAGTTAAGCGCATTTTCTATTTGTTTAAAATTGACCTTCATATCATTGTCCCCGTCGGAACTCACATACTTTTTGAGCGATGCGACAATGTCGGTGATTTGTTGATATAAAGTTGTGTACTTGGCGAGTGCAGATGCATAATGAGATAAATCACCCTCCTCGTACTTGCCTATCAAGCCAGACAATTCTTTCCAAACCTCATTGAGATTATTGGCATCCGGCAACTTGTCTGCGACGAGGTCCCGCAACAAATCATTGCGTAAAACGGCAATTTGAGGTCCCAGTAAGTGATCCATCACAGTAGAACCATCTATTGCCGCACTTAAATTTGCTAGATTCTCAAGTTTGACAGTATCAAGTCTGACCGCCCCTACAATTTTTGTGGGGTCATTGAAATCAATTGCATCAAATGCCTGTAATACCTCTGCGTACACCATCCTTTTATTTTCGAGCAAGCTTGAAAATTGAAGAGCACGCGATATTATCCGCTCTCGCTCGCCCTCCTGAAGTTTACCGGTGATTAACGGCTCAATGTCGTTACAGAAAACCGATGCATCACTCGTCTCTCGATTGTTTATCGACATTGCCATGGTAGTCAGTGGCTGTTGTATGTTTATTTCCATGTAAAGACATCCTCTCGGCGTTGGGACTGATTCAATATACTGAAAAAGTGTAATAAAGTAGGCGGTGCTCTGGATTAAGCAGCGCCTAACGCAACTGTTTAAGCCTTAATGTTTTGTACAATTGAATCTAGCGTTGCGCGACTTTGGTCAGAAGAAGAAGCGATCATTGAAAACATTCTCGTCAGCAGCTCTGTGGCTCGCTGCGCAGCTTGCTCCTCGCTATGTTGAATGGTTGACGCAACAGCGCCATGTGCATCGCTCAATTTACTTGCTGCTTGTTGTTCAGCAGAGATCACCCCTCCTGAAGCTTGCGCGATAGCGGATAGCGGCTGGGAAAATGAAATAACGGTTTGCCCACCGAACTGTTGCTGTGAAAATTTTTGCGAATTAGATTGCGACGCGAGTTCTTTAGCGGCGATCTTCGCGTCCGTACGCAGAATGGTTTGATTGAGGACAGCCTGCTCCTCGCTACTTATTGAGGGCGCATTCGCCTTTAATTCTAATTGCTTACCTTTCGAATCTAAGGTCTGTAAACTCTTCTGCGGACTGCTTCCAGCCGACGGCGGGCTTGATCGATTTAGCGCGTTGCTAGTGGCTGCGTTTTGCGCACGTAACTGATTAACCTGGCGTCCGTTGGTTGATATATTACGAATCTGGCCGTTAGTTGCCTTAGAGAATTTTTGAAAACCGACTCCGGCGACAGCAGTGCCAACTGCCATACCGGTTACTGCGCCTCCCAAGTTTGCTATAGCTGCATTGACTCCCTTGGCACCAGCCGCAGCCGCTTGCTGCACGGATATTTCAGCAAATTTTGCTGCAGCGGCATTACGCGCGGTATTGCTTTGCCCTAGTGTCATCAATAACGAAAATAGCAATTCCAGAAGGCGGTCTATACCAGCATTCTCGATCACTTCTTTTTCGACTTCTGGTAACTTCTTCTCAAGCAGTTTTCCAACAGGGGTATCCACACTCTCGTCGACCAATTCCCTTAGATTAACAATAATCTCCTTACGCTTATCGGGCGCCATTAAACTAATCGAAGATTCTAAAGCTCGCCTGCTTTCCGTCGCATCGGCCATCTCTAAAGGCAAAAGTGTCAATAACGCTGTTATTGAAATCGCATCCTTAGCAGTTCCTTTAATCGTTTTGCTGCTTTCAGCACTATTAATGTCAGCATTAGCTGGAGTCAGTATCGTAACTTGATTGCGAATTTCCATTTATTTCTCTTTATTCTATATTTTTAATTAAGCAGAATGCGCACCGCGCATTGATCGCGCCAATGCAACGCCGGTACTAGTGTGATGGTTGATCGCGTTACTTGCGGCAGAAAAAAATTTCTGAGAAATATCGAGTGAATCTTTAAACTGCTCCATTAATGCAGAAATCATATCGCTTAATAATGCCAATTCTTTGACGCCCAACTGAATGCTGGCATTCGCCTTAGCTGTTTTGAGGTTCGCAACCTCCACGCCAACATCCAAACCGCTAGTAATAACCGTTTTTTCAAAGTTAAGCCCGGCACCAAGTTGAGCCAACCGACCAGCGTAAATTTGCTTGCTTGCCAAATTGGTTGACATGCCCAAACGCGTAGCTGCTGCATTTAACATCCTGGAAGCTGCACCCGAAACCTGAGAGAAAACTTGTGAAATACCTTGTTTTAGCATCGTAGGAATCATTTTACCCAGCGTCTTCTCTAGCACGCGTGACAGAACAGAGGTAATTTTGCTTGTAATATTGGATACCGCGGCTCCCACAGCCCCACCCACTCCGGTGACGGCAAGCCCCGCTGCACCCACAGAGATGCCTACCGATACCACAATCATGCTGGCCATCTTGGCGGTCTCAGGAGCGACGCCATGCATCTCCATTAGTTCGGATACTCGATTCATTACACGTTGTAATAGCGGTTGCAGAGCTTTCATTAGGGGCTGCATGGCCTTTTCCATAAAAGATTTTCCTGTCACCGCGGAGTAAACCTCATCAGCGAGCATCAAAGCCACACCAATACCGGCGAGCACAAGACTTGCCCCCCCGGTAAAAACTGCAGCTAACACACCAATTACGAGAATCACAGCGCCGAGAATTTTCCCGACGCAGCCCATGACTTTATTTAGCGCCTCAGCCTTAGCCCTTTCTATGTCCGCTTTTTTGGCATCTGCGGTCATTTTTGCGGTTCGGATATCCTCTTGAATTCTCAACAGACTACGTTGGGTTTCGGCACGCACCTCTCCAGTCTTCAGCATCAGTTCACCCAATTTAGTCATCAAGGTCAACATGAGTCCTATATTGCTTTGATCTTTTTTTACCAAAGATTCAGGCAGATTATTTTCTGCTATACCGGACTGTGCAAACACAGCATCAACCTGATCCTGCAAATCCACTAGAGCGACTTCTGATAAAGCCACACCCTCCTTCAGCTCAGTCAATTGCCCCTGCTTTTTGTCGACAGTTGCCTGTAGTGTATTTCGGCTCTGTAGCGCAACATCGTAATCAGGCGTACCAGGTTTAGCCGACGAAAGAACACGCTCAGCCTCAGCGAGTTGTTTCTTGATTCCTTCAACGTCGTCAATCAACTCCTCTAATTTTCCACTTACCACTTCAAGATCGGAGACAGCGCCCTCAACTGCTTTCACTGCAGCTTCGTATTTAGCCGCAATTTCCTTTCGCGTATTATTGAGCACCCCTTGTTGAAAGAAAAAGGCGTCCGCTTTGGATGCCAACTTGGTGAGATTTCCTGTCTCTAGTGCAGCCATCATCGCGGCCAACCGCATACCTATTTTTGTACTTTCATTTTGTGCGCCATTTGCCACACTTGCCTGCCATCTTTTTGGTGCTCGCAATTCTGGACGACTTACGTCAGCGTTATATTCCTGGCCACCAACGCTATCCCCATCAATTACGAGAGCCGCTAGCTCCTTTGCTGCCTGCTGCGCTCCAAGCAAAAAAGCCGGCGAAAGCTTCGTCAGTTGCTCGGCTTTTTTTGACAGCTTCTCGTTCGACAAAAAATTACCACTGCCATTTGATTCATTTCGAATCACATCAATTGCCACTCCGGCTATTCTCATGCTCATCTAGGATCTCTTTCGATTTATAATGACGCCTTACTTCCACTCTTTTGTAATGCCTTTAAATAGGCATCAGCAATTTTCTTCACTGAATCCTCATTTGCATTTTCAATAACGGTTTTAAAACACTGCTTAGCTTTGCCAGACTTCCCCATTGCCAACTGACATTGTCCGGAGTAAAGCATTGACCGGTAATCACCGTCACCCTGCGCAAACGCAACGGCATATAAATCAGCGGCCTTTTGATAGGCCCCTTTGAGTTGGTAAACTGCAGCCAATCCCATTAAAAAATCAGGACAATAAAAGTCATAAATACACAAAAAACGAAAAAATTTCTCTGCCTCATCCAACTTTCCCTGACGATAAAAATCGTAGGCTAGGCCGTACAACTCATCCATCTGCTGTTCGGAAATTCCGTGTATTTCCTTGAGCGTCGCACCCTCGCTTACGGCATCCAGAATGGTCTCAAGATGATTTTCATCAAAATCTTCGGATTGATGTTTCACTTTTTTCTCCCTAAGCATCACCAAACGATGGTGTCATTA
>NZ_JASJXA010000087.1:0-5869 GCF_035018905.1 Glaciimonas sp. Gout2
AAAATTGCTTGCCAGTGTTGAGATGTGTTGCTATAGTTCGGCCTCTGTTGAAAACGACGCGAAATACTGAGTACGGCGCAAGCGGTGCGAAGGGCGAAATTGGAGGCGGAAACGAGGTTGTAAAGTGGGGTGTTTTGAGCGGTAGTTGTGAGTTGATTTGGTTTTAAATTGTTTCTAAAATGATTTAAAAAGAAGTTGACGAAAAGTTCGAAGTGCCACATAATCTCATCTCTCTGCTGCTGACAAACAAAACGCTTTGTCAGCGCTGCGAACACCGAGCGTAAGGTTGGGTGTGACGCCAAACAGAGACAGTTCTTTAACAATTAACAGCCGATAAGTGTGGGCGTTTAATGAAAGTGCAGCGTGAACTACTTCGGTGGTTTGCGTATAACTTAAAACATTAAATGTTCACAAAAGAAGAAAATAGGATATTTGCCTGAGTCAAATTGGGGAGATAGCCTGTCAGTATTTTGAGTGAGCGATAGCAGCGATGCTAGGCAGCAATGCCACAAAACAGAGATTAAACTGAAGAGTTTGATCCTGGCTCAGATTGAACGCTGGCGGCATGCCTTACACATGCAAGTCGAACGGTAACAGGGAGCTTGCTCCGCTGACGAGTGGCGAACGGGTGAGTAATATATCGGAACGTGCCTGGTAATGGGGGACAACTAGTCGAAAGATTAGCTAATACCGCATACGCCCTACGGGGGAAAGAGGGGGATTCGCAAGAACCTCTCGTTATCAGAGCGGCCGATATCTGATTAGCTAGTTGGTGAGGTAAAGGCTCACCAAGGCTTCGATCAGTAGCTGGTCTGAGAGGACGACCAGCCACACTGGGACTGAGACACGGCCCAGACTCCTACGGGAGGCAGCAGTGGGGAATTTTGGACAATGGGCGCAAGCCTGATCCAGCAATGCCGCGTGAGTGAAGAAGGCCTTCGGGTTGTAAAGCTCTTTTGTCAGGGAAGAAACGGTCTTGGTTAATACCTGGGGCTAATGACGGTACCTGAAGAATAAGCACCGGCTAACTACGTGCCAGCAGCCGCGGTAATACGTAGGGTGCAAGCGTTAATCGGAATTACTGGGCGTAAAGCGTGCGCAGGCGGTTTTTTAAGACAGGTGTGAAATCCCCGGGCTTAACCTGGGAATGGCATTTGTGACTGGAAGGCTAGAGTGTGTCAGAGGGGGGTAGAATTCCACGTGTAGCAGTGAAATGCGTAGAGATGTGGAGGAATACCGATGGCGAAGGCAGCCCCCTGGGATAACACTGACGCTCATGCACGAAAGCGTGGGGAGCAAACAGGATTAGATACCCTGGTAGTCCACGCCCTAAACGATGTCTACTAGTTGTCGGGTCTTAATTGACTTGGTAACGCAGCTAACGCGTGAAGTAGACCGCCTGGGGAGTACGGTCGCAAGATTAAAACTCAAAGGAATTGACGGGGACCCGCACAAGCGGTGGATGATGTGGATTAATTCGATGCAACGCGAAAAACCTTACCTACCCTTGACATGGCTGGAATCCTTGAGAGATCAGGGAGTGCTTGAAAGAGAACCAGTACACAGGTGCTGCATGGCTGTCGTCAGCTCGTGTCGTGAGATGTTGGGTTAAGTCCCGCAACGAGCGCAACCCTTGTCATTAGTTGCTACGAAAGGGCACTCTAATGAGACTGCCGGTGACAAACCGGAGGAAGGTGGGGATGACGTCAAGTCCTCATGGCCCTTATGGGTAGGGCTTCACACGTCATACAATGGTACATACAGAGGGCCGCCAACCCGCGAGGGGGAGCTAATCCCAGAAAGTGTATCGTAGTCCGGATTGTAGTCTGCAACTCGACTACATGAAGTTGGAATCGCTAGTAATCGCGGATCAGCATGTCGCGGTGAATACGTTCCCGGGTCTTGTACACACCGCCCGTCACACCATGGGAGCGGGTTTCACCAGAAGTAGGTAGCCTAACCGTAAGGAGGGCGCTTACCACGGTGGGATTCGTGACTGGGGTGAAGTCGTAACAAGGTAGCCGTATCGGAAGGTGCGGCTGGATCACCTCCTTTCTAGAGTTTGCCCGGACATTAAGCGTCCACACTTATCGGTGTGTTAGTTAGAAGAAGAACAGTCATATTAGGAACGTGCTAATCAGGACGGGTCTGTAGCTCAGTTGGTTAGAGCACCGTGTTGATAACGCGGGGGTCGTTGGTTCGAGCCCAACCAGACCCACCAGTTATAGAGGTACGATTTATGGGGGGCTTAGCTCAGCTGGGAGAGCACCTGCTTTGCAAGCAGGGGGTCATCGGTTCGATCCCGTTAGCCTCCACCATTTACTTTGCTGGGCACACCGCCTGGTGCATAAAGTAAGCGTAAAAAATCAAACCTAAGTCAGTATTTGCGCGGGGTAGTAGCGTGAAATAAAAGCGATTTAGGTTTGATCTTTTTAAGATCATTGGCTGTTTGTTCTTTAACAATTTAGAAGAAGTAAAGATTCGTCTGCGCTACGACAGTAGTGTGGATGGGTATGATTGTATCAAATCAAAAAGTATTAAAGAGTTCTCAAAAGAGCATACGTAAGTATGCAAATGCGATAACACTTTGGATACGGCAAACGCTAAAGTAATACTCATAAGTAATATCCTATAACCGGTTTTTGGTCGTGAACGCGATCAGAGGCTAACGTTATAGGGACAAGTGAATAAGTGCACATGGTGGATGCCTTGGCGATTACAGGCGATGAAGGACGTAGTAGCTTGCGATAAGCTGCGGGGAGCCAGCAAACAGGCTTTGATCCGCAGATTTCCGAATGGGGAAACCCACCCTTTATGGGTATTGCATACTGAATACATAGGTATGCAAGGCGAACGTGGCGAACTGAAACATCTAAGTAGCTACAGGAAAAGAAATCAACCGAGATTCCCAGAGTAGTGGCGAGCGAAATGGGAACAGCCTGCACGATTTAGCATCAGCGATAATGGAACACTCTGGAAATAGTGGCCATAGAGGGTGATAGCCCCTTACATGAAATCGGTGGTGTGGAACTAAGTGTGCGACAAGTAGGGCGGGACACGTGTAATCCTGTCTGAACATGGGGGGACCATCCTCCAAGGCTAAATACTCGTAATCGACCGATAGTGAACCAGTACCGTGAGGGAAAGGCGAAAAGAACCCCGGAAGGGGAGTGAAATAGATCCTGAAACCGTGTGCATACAAACAGTAGGAGCGGACTTGTTCCGTGACTGCGTACCTTTTGTATAATGGGTCAGCGACTTACATTCAGTGGCAAGCTTAACCGTATAGGGAAGGCGTAGAGAAATCGAGTCCGAATAGGGCGTTCAGTCGCTGGGTGTAGACCCGAAACCAAGTGATCTACTCATGGCCAGGATGAAGGTGCGGTAACACGCACTGGAGGTCCGAACCCACTAATGTTGAAAAATTAGGGGATGAGCTGTGGGTAGGGGTGAAAGGCTAAACAAACTTGGAAATAGCTGGTTCTCTCCGAAAACTATTTAGGTAGTGCCTCAAGTATCACCATCGGGGGTAGAGCACTGTTATGGCTAGGGGTTCATTGCGAATTACCAACCCATTGCAAACTCCGAATACCGATGAGTGCGAGCTTGGGAGACAGACGCCGGGTGCTAACGTCCGACGTCAAGAGGGAAACAACCCAGACCGCCAGCTAAGGTCCCAAAGATTGGCTAAGTGGCAAACGAAGTGGGAAGGCTAAAACAGTCAGGAGGTTGGCTTAGAAGCAGCCATCCTTTAAAGAAAGCGTAATAGCTCACTGATCGAGTCGTCCTGCGCGGAAGATGTAACGGGGCTAAGCCAGTCACCGAAGCTGCGGATATGTACCTATTTATAGGTCATATGGTAGGAGAGCGTTCTGTAAGCCTGCGAAGGTGTCTTGTAAAGGATGCTGGAGGTATCAGAAGTGCGAATGCTGACATGAGTAGCGATAATGGGGGTGAAAAGCCTCCACGCCGTAAGCCCAAGGTTTCCTGTTCAACGTTCATCGGAGCAGGGTGAGTCGGCCCCTAAGGCGAGGCAGAGATGCGTAGCTGATGGGAAGCAGGTTAATATTCCTGCACCGTCGTGTGATGCGATGGGGGGACGGATCGCGGAAGGTTGTCCGACTGTTGGAATAGTCGGTTTTTGGCTCAGAGAAGGCTGTTAGGCAAATCCGGCAGCGTAATTCAAGGGGTTGAGACGAGTGAATTTATTCATGAAGCAATCGGAAGTGGTTCCAAGAAAAGCCTCTAAGCTTCAGTCACACGAGACCGTACCGCAAACCGACACAGGTGGGCGAGATGAGTATTCTAAGGCGCTTGAGAGAACTCGGGAGAAGGAACTCGGCAAATTTGTACCGTAACTTCGGGATAAGGTACGCCCCGGTAGCTTGACTGGCTCGCGCCAGAAGGGTGAAAGGGCTGCAATAAAAAGGTGGCTGCGACTGTTTAATAAAAACACAGCACTATGCAAACACGAAAGTGGACGTATATGGTGTGACTCCTGCCCGGTGCTGGAAGATTAAATGATGGGGTGCAAGCTCTTGATTGAAGTCCCAGTAAACGGCGGCCGTAACTATAACGGTCCTAAGGTAGCGAAATTCCTTGTCGGGTAAGTTCCGACCTGCACGAATGGAGTAACGATGGCCACACTGTCTCCTCCCGAGACTCAGCGAAGTTGAAATGTTTGTGATGATGCAATCTACCCGCGGCTAGACGGAAAGACCCCATGAACCTTTACTGTAGCTTTGCATTGAATTTTGAACCAATCTGTGTAGGATAGGTGGGAGGCTTTGAAGCGTGAACGCTAGTTTGCGTGGAGCCAACCTTGAAATACCACCCTGGTTTGTTTGAGATTCTAACCTTGGTCCGTTATCCGGATCGGGGACAGTGCATGGTAGGCAGTTTGACTGGGGCGGTCTCCTCCCAAAGTGTAACGGAGGAGTTCGAAGGTACGCTAGGTACGGTCGGACATCGTGCTGTTAGTGCAATGGCATAAGCGTGCTTAACTGCGAGACTGACAAGTCGAGCAGGTACGAAAGTAGGACATAGTGATCCGGTGGTTCTGTATGGAAGGGCCATCGCTCAACGGATAAAAGGTACTCTGGGGATAACAGGCTGATTCCTCCCAAGAGTTCATATCGACGGGGGAGTTTGGCACCTCGATGTCGGCTCATCACATCCTGGGGCTGTAGCCGGTCCCAAGGGTATGGCTGTTCGCCATTTAAAGTGGTACGTGAGCTGGGTTTAAAACGTCGTGAGACAGTTTGGTCCCTATCTGCCGTGGGCGTTGGAAATTTGAAGGGGGCTGCTCCTAGTACGAGAGGACCGGAGTGGACGAACCTCTGGTGTACCGGTTGTCACGCCAGTGGCATTGCCGGGTAGCTAAGTTCGGAAGAGATAACCGCTGAAAGCATCTAAGCGGGAAACTTGCCTTGAGATGATATTTCCCGGGAACTAGATTCCCCTAAAGGGTCGTTCGAGACCAGGACGTTGATAGGCTGGGTGTGGAAGCGTAGTAATACGTTAAGCTAACCAGTACTAATTGCCCGTGAGGCTTGTCCCTATAACCTTAGCAGGTTATAGATTAAGCTAATGAGATATGTGTTTGCCTGAAAAGTGCAATCATACCCAGCAGTGCGGTGACACACCCTTGTCACTGCACTGCAGTAATACAAAACTTTACTTCTTCTAGATTGCGTTGTTTGTTGCCCCATTGGGAACAGACGACACTACAGTTTATGCCTGATGACCATAGCGAGTTGGTACCACCCCTTCCCATCCCGAACAGGACC
Organism: Glaciimonas sp. Gout2; assembly: GCF_035018905.1. Taxonomy (NCBI): domain Bacteria; kingdom Pseudomonadati; phylum Pseudomonadota; class Betaproteobacteria; order Burkholderiales; family Oxalobacteraceae; genus Glaciimonas; species Glaciimonas sp. Gout2. Next base: position 5,790 of record NZ_JASJXA010000087.1, read on the forward strand.
GTGAAACGACTTTGCGCCGATGATAGTGCTGCAACCAGTGTGAAAGTAGGTCATCGTCAGGCTCTTATTAGAAAACCCTC
>NZ_JASJXA010000088.1:0-5809 GCF_035018905.1 Glaciimonas sp. Gout2
GGACATCATCTGCATCGGTCGGCAGAAATGTTCGTACTGAGGGATCCCCAAAAACCTATTCGTTCGATAGATTTCCTCGGCAGCAAATAGACGAAATGACGGAAACTTTCAACGCCTACTATGAATGGTATCCCAAGGAGGAGGATGATTCTGAATAGCGATCACAACATAATATAATAAGGCAGAACGCGCCCTGCACAGCATAAAAGATATGAACCTGATTGAAAAAATTGATCTAATACGAATAAAAAAGAATTTCAACAACATTCTCCGTATTGACAAACAAATCAACTGCCAATCAGCCACCGACGGTTACTGATTGGCAGTTGACTCGCTGCAGCGTAGACTACGCCCTCTGTCTGCTTTAAGACATCCGTCGCTTAAGCCCCACAATTACCATGATTTCTTCCCCACATTCAAGCATCCCAGCAGTCGTCATTATTGGCGGTGGCCCGGCCGGGCTGATGGCGGCGGAAACATTGTCTTCCAACGGTGTTCCGGTAGCCGTTTATGATGCGATGCCATCAGTCGGTCGCAAATTTTTGCTAGCTGGCAAAGGCGGTATGAACATTACGCACTCCGAGCCTTACACGGATTTTTTATTACGTTACGGCTCCCATGCGAACGACATGGGGCCGCTGCTTCAGGAATTTGGCCCCGATGCCGTACGCAAATGGGTGAAGAATTTAGGCATTGAGACCTTTATCGGATCGTCCGGACGCGTGTTCCCTTCCGACATGAAAGCTGCGCCGCTGCTACGCGCCTGGTTGCATCGTCTGCGTTTAGCGGGTGTGCGATTTCACATGCGGCATCGTTGGACAGGCTGGAATGCTGAAGGTGATTGTTCGTTTTCAACACCAGATGGTGTCCTGACGGTCAGAGCCAATGTAATATTATTGGCACTTGGCGGAGGAAGTTGGGCACGCATGGGTTCTGACGGTGCGTGGGTTCCATTATTGGCTAGCCGAAAAATCTCCGTTTCGCCGTTATTGCCGTCGAACTGCGGCTTCAATGTTGAGTGGAGTGATTATTTTAAAGAGCGATTTGCTGGTCACCATTTAAAATCAGTCGCTATCGCGCTACCGGATTTGAACGACGACGTACATCAAACACCTCCTTCGAACAATCAAAATATACCTTTCTATAAACAAGGGGAGTTCGTGATCAGTGCTGACGGCGTCGAAGGTAGCCTGATCTACGCCATTTCTGCACGTTTGCGCGATCACATTGGACGCCACGGCAGCGTCAGGTTCCATCTGGATTTATTGCCAGACTGGTCCCATGAGCGCGTCCTTACAGAAGTGACACACCCTCGCGGTTCCCGATCATGGTCAAGTCATTTACAAAGTCGACTTGGACTCAAAGGGGTAAAAGTCGGCTTACTAAGAGAGTGCGCATCAACGGCATTTACTGATGCAACCAAACTCGCGCTTGCCATTAAAGCACTCCCCATATCGTTGGTATCAGCAAGGCCGATTGATGAGGCAATCAGCAGTGCCGGCGGCGTTATGTTTAATGAAGTTGATAAGAACATGATGTTACGAGCTATTCCAGGCGTATTTTGCGCTGGTGAAATGCTTGACTGGGAAGCGCCTACTGGTGGTTATTTGTTAACCGCATGTTTTGCATCCGGTCGAAAAGCAGGCCTCGGTGTGCTGGACTGGCTAAAAAAGTAGCGTCGTAAATGATGCGCGAGAGAAGACAATACTCGCAGAAGGTTTGTTCGGACCGGTCTTGCTGATTGCGCGGCTTACGCTTTTTCTCAATTAAATATGTTGTATCTGAATCAGAATCGTAGTCAGAGCCAATCGTCAACGGCATACCCATTTGCGCTTGAAAACGTTTAAAATTCAATAGGTTGCAAACAACGTTTCGCATAATTGAAATAAATAAATTGCAACAATCCTATCAAGCCGCGATGGCAAGAGTAACGGTAAAAGCGCTTTGTATTGAAAGAGAAAAATGTTTAACGCAGTAAACAATAGATTAATTGATGTGCGAGTGATAACCGGATGACTGTAGAAAAGTTAAAAATTTCCCCCGGCACTGCCCAGTATCTCAGCATAAAAGCAGATTATCCGACCACGCTCGTTTTCTTCCGCATGGGCGATTTTTACGAGCTGTTCTTTGAAGACGCAGAAAAAGCCTCGCGCTTACTTGGTATCACGCTGACCTCTCGCGGTACTTACAATGGCGCACCGATCAAGATGTGTGGCATCCCCTTTCACGCCGCCGACCAATATCTGGCCAAGCTGGTCAAAGTCGGTGAATCAGTCGCACTTGCCGAACAAATCGGTGATCCAGCGACGAGCAAAGGGATCGTCGAGCGTAAAGTATTACGCGTCGTAACGCCTGGCACACTCACAGACTCAAACCTGCTGCCAGAAAAATTGGAACAACCGTTATTGGCCCTTTCCTTTACCCAACACAAGCAACGTAAGACCGCAACAGTTGGATTAGCCTGGCTTACCATGGCTAGTGGCGCGCTAAAAATGATGGAATTCAGCGGCGATATTAAAGCGCTGGAGATACGCCTTAAACAAGAACTGGAACGCATCGCAGCGGCAGAGATCTTGATGGGCGAACTTGTCAGCCCTTTATTAAACACTTTGCACGGCCAGACGTTGATTAATAAAGCGACGACTGTGCCGGACTGGCACTTCGATATTCCAAATGGTGAAAAAGCGTTGCTTGACCAACTGGCTGTCAGCACATTAAGCGGCTTTGGCGCCGAAGGTCTAAGCACCGCTGTCGGCGCCGCTGGCGCACTACTACGCTACGCACAGTCAACACAGGGAAAAGGCTTGCAGCACGTCCGCGCCTTGACCGTAGAAACTGAAAATGAATTCATTGGTCTGGATGCTGCCACCCGCCGTAATCTGGAGCTCACTGAAACCATCCGTGGCGAGGATTCTGCGTCCGGTGCACCAACCCTATTTTCATTATTGGATCATTGCCGCACCGCAATGGGATCCCGACTGTTGCGTCATTGGCTACACCATGCCAAACGTGCGCAATCCGTAGCGCAAGGACGGCACGTGGCGATTGGCGCGCTGCTCGCCGCCGAGACCGGAAAAGACTTGTCAACCACACTCGCTGAAGTCCCTGATATCGAGCGCATTACCACACGCATCGCACTGCTTTCTGCGCGACCACGTGACCTAGCCGGGCTGCGGGATGGTTTGCAGCAATTGGAAGCGATCCGCGTCAATGTCGCGCTTTGTGACGGTGTTAGCGAGGGTGATGTTAGTAAAAATGGGGCGCACGCAGTCGAGCAGACCGAATATCCAATACCGTTGTTACGCACGCTATATCAGGCATTAGCAACCCCGGTGGCATGCCTCACATTGATGCAGCGTGCAGTGGCCGCCGAACCAGCAACCATGGTCCGCGATGGCGGCGTCATTGCCGCCGGATTTGATGCAGAGCTAGATGAGTTGCGAGGATTATCCGAAAATGCCGGACAGTTTTTGATCGATCTGGAAACCCGTGAACGCGCACGTACCGGCATTGCCAACCTACGTGTTGAATATAACAAAGTACATGGTTTTTATATCGAAGTGACACATGGTCAAACCGACAAAGTGCCAGATGACTATCGCCGCCGTCAAACACTGAAAAACGCAGAGCGTTACATTACTCCCGAATTGAAAGCGTTTGAAGATAAGGCATTGTCTGCTCAAGAGCGCGCACTCATTCGAGAAAAAGTATTATATGAACAATTATTACTCGATCTGGCACCACACATAGCAACATTACAAACGATCGCTCAAGCGCTGGCCCAAATCGACACCTTGGTAGCATTAGCGTCGCATGCAGCACGTCACGATTGGTGCGCGCCACAATTGACTACCGAACCGGCGATCCAGATCGAGCAAGGCCGGCATCCGGTAGTTGAAAAGCAAATTGAACACTTTATTGCCAACGATTGCATGCTGTCTGCAGAGCATAAATTGCTATTGATTACTGGCCCTAATATGGGCGGCAAATCAACCTTTATGCGGCAAGTCGCGCTCATTACTTTGCTGGCCTATGTCGGCAGTTATGTCCCTGCCACCAACGCAATAATAGGTCCGATAGATCGCATATTCACGCGTATTGGTGCAGCTGATGATTTAGCAGGCGGCCGCTCTACCTTTATGGTCGAAATGACCGAATCCGCAGCCATCCTTAATGGCGCAAGTGAAAGTTCACTGGTTTTGATGGATGAGGTCGGACGCGGCACATCGACGTTTGATGGACTGGCGCTGGCTTGGGCGATCGCCAAACAATTAATTGACGTAACCCGCTGTTTTACGCTCTTCGCCACCCATTACTTTGAACTAACCCAATTGCCCGATATCCACGCTACAGCAGCGAACGTGCATCTGTCTGCGGTTGAGCATAAAGACAGCATTGTATTTTTACACGCTGTCCAGCCCGGCCCTGCATCGCAGAGTTACGGCTTGCAAGTGGCGCAACTGGCGGGCGTGCCAACGGCAGTCATCAAAGCCGCCCGCAAGCATCTGGCACTTCTGGAATCGCAGTCGGTCCAGGCCACGCCGCAATTCGACTTGTTTTCAAATGCGCCAGCGAATTATCAGGATAGTGGCGACGAAGCGCTTGATTCAATTCAGGTTCAGGATCAATCACTGGAAAGTGAATTGCTTGATGCGCTAGCGGTCATTGACCCAGACACCTTAACCCCGCGCCAGGCATTGGATCACTTATATCACCTGAAGCATTTGAGCAAAGCAGGGCCCAATGCTGCGTCATCCGAGAAAACACCACCAACTGCCCAAGCGGTCAGAGTCGCATGAACGAGGTGTGCTTGTGGGCTAGAACAATGTCCGGTCCTGTGCCAGTAGCACGATCCCAAAGCATGGCCAGTACGGGGATCGTCGCGGCGTTTATACTTACTATCGGCTGGTTATCTGGCGCTGCTCTTGCTACCGACCAGGGAGAAACCAGCAGCTTTAGTTTTGGCGTTATTGGTCATCCATTCCGAAGCACTTCTGATGAAGTCGCAGTGCGCACGGCTATTAGCCAGACTGATGACGAAAATCTGGCATTCGTTGTCACCAATGGCATAAAATCGGAAAAAGAGCCTTGCTCAGATAAACTGTACCAAGAACGTAAGGCGCTCTTGAATAGCGCAAAAAATGGCATGATCGTTTCACCCTCCGCTAGCGATTGGGTCGCATGCAAAAATGAAATCGGACGCTCTACTTCGTTTGAACGTCTCAACCGACTCCGTGAATTATTTTTTTCGGATGATTTTTCGTTAGGTGAAACCAGAATCCCGCTGAACCGCCAATCCACGTCACCAAAGTTTCGCACATACGTTGAAAATGCACGTTGGGAGATTGGTAATGTAACGTTTGCCACCGTCAATTTGCCTGCACGAAATAACCACTATACGTCTGAAGGCGGCCGCAACAGCGAATTTGAAGATCGTTTAATTGCTAACAAGGAATGGTTGCAACGAATCTTGAACATTGCTGAGCAAAATAAATCAGATGGTATAGTTTTATTTTGTGACGGTGATCCACTCGCCGTGCAGCGAAGACGCGTATTTGATTTTAATGTAAAGCGCGATGGCTTTGTTGAGATGCGTCACGCCATTACCGCACTGGCAACTAAATTTTCGGGTAAGGTCTTAATTATTCACGGACCCCCTTCCAACAGCGCGCCATCCACTACTGACGTTGTCTGGAAAAAGAATCTTGGCGATATGGAAATAGCATCCTCGTGGGCGAAAGTAACGGTAGACACGCGCAATCCGCACTATTTTGCCATCGACAAAACCCGCAACTAACGATAAAAAATG
>NZ_JASJXA010000089.1:0-5545 GCF_035018905.1 Glaciimonas sp. Gout2
ATATAGATGTTATCAAATCACCTCAAAATCAGACGTAAGTTGTGGCGTATTCGTCGATTTCAGTAACGAAGTCAGCGGTCAGCTAAGTAACTATATAAATCAGTAATGAAGTCCGTATCGGCGCAACAGCCCCAACTCTAACCAAGGAAATACAAATGATGAACCCAAAATCCCAATCTGAACGTGGCTTTACGTTACTCGAATTACTGGTGGTTCTATTGATTACCGCGTTGTTAGCTGGGTATGTCGGGCCAAAGTTATTTGGAAAAATCGAACAAGCTAAAGAAAGTGCAGCAGCGGCACAAATGAAAACGCTTGCCGATGTACTTGGTCAGTACCGGCTTGATACGGGCATCTACCCAACTGAAGAGCAAGGATTAGAAGCCTTGATAGAACAGCCAGCTGGTGAAAATAATTGGAAGGGGCCGTATTTAAATAGTGGTTTGCCGAAGGATCCATGGGAAAACGCATACGTCTGGCATAACCCAGCGCGTGATGCCGATGCTACGCATGAAGTTGAAATTTTGTCTTTGGGCGCTGATGGACAGCTGGGTGGCTCAGGAAAAAATAAAGATATTACGAGGGGATTTTGAGTTATGAAAATATCTTTGATTGCGGTCACTATGTGTCTGGCGGTTTCAACTTCGTCGCAAGCCGCATGTTGGGACGAAGCTGGCGCTCGCTACAACATTGACCCAATATTGCTTCAGGCTATGGCGCATGTGGAGTCGGGTATGAATGCTGCTGCTCGTAACTATAACAATGATGGCTCCTATGACGTAGGCTTAATGCAAATTAATAAGTTGCATTTCCCGCGACTTGCTACATTCGGTATTACCGAAAAACGTTTGATCGCGGAGCCTTGTACTTCGGTGATGGTGGGTGCGTGGATTTTGGCAGAATTTGTTCAACGCGTTGGCTATAACTGGACTGCAGTTGGGGCTTATAACGCTGGAACAAGCATACATCGAAAACATGCGCGCAACCGATATATCAAGAAAGTAGCTGGACAATATCGAGCGTTAAAAATGCAGACAAAAAAACGAACTCACGTTGCCAAGGTTCTTTCAGGAAAATCCACCCGCTCGTTTGTGCAGCTTAATACGGCTACGCAATGAAGCAGTTCGACGTACTCGTCATGCGTGGCGGCAATGCAGAGCATCAATTAATACAGGCCAAAGATGCCAATGATGCCAGCAATCAATGTGCAAAACAGGGACATGTCTTGCGCGTTAAGGAAGTCCGACTACGCGCAAAACGTCGCACTAAATTTCTACTTGGTCTGTTTATTCAGGAACTGATCGCGCTTCTTGACGCGGGCCTGGCATTAGTTGAAGCAATCGAAGCTTTGGCAGAGAAGTCGGCAAATGAAGAGCATAAGGAAGTACTAGATGGACTGTTAACGTATTTATATCGGGGGCAGCCACTTTCACAGGCGATGGAGCAACAGAGCGAGATTTTCCCAACATTACTAATTGCCAGTGTTGCGTCGTCCGAGCATAGCGGTCAATTACCACAGGCGTTGCGTCGATTTCATCATTACGAAGTACAGATTGCTGCTTTGAAAAAGAAAGTCTGGAGCGCGCTGATGTATCCGCTCATCGTGGTATCGGTCGGTGCATTGATTTTAGGATTTTTGGTCGTGTTCGTCATACCGAGATTTGCCACCGTCTTCAGTGGCATGAAGGATCTCAATGGCACGGCACAATTGATGGTGTGGTGGGCTGGAATGGTCACCGAGCACGGGGGAGAACTTCTTCTCACCCTTGTTGCCAGCGTTATCGCCGGCGTATTAGCTTTGCGCACTAAAACAGTGAAGGCTGGACTATGGAAAATGGTCTGGAGCGTTAATCGTCTTAACGAACAACGTGTGTTGTTTGTTCTGGCGCGTTTCTATCGGACATTCGGTTTGTTATTACTCGGTGGCATGCAAGTAGTTGATGCATTGACGTTGACCGGAAAGTTACTTCCTGCAGACCGTCAGTCTGATTTGCAACAAGTTCTTCAACACGTTCAAGAAGGGCGCGGAGTTGCCGGTGCATTGGTAGACGCCAATTTGACGACTCCTGTTGCGGCCCGTTTGCTACGCGTCGGCGAAAAAAGTGGCGACCTGGCTGGTATGTGTGAACGTATTGCACAGTTCCATGACGAAGCGCTGGCCCGCGCCATAGAGTTGTTTAGCAAAGTATTTGAACCGATTTTGATGCTCATTGTGGGCGGCTTGATCGGGACCATCGTCTTTTTATTGTATATGCCGATCTTTGAGTTGGCGGGAAGCGTTTCATGACCAACAATATGACTGAGAATATGATCGATAACATTATCGATAACATGACCAATAACCTTGGCAAGGATATCGATATGCCGGCCTGGCTATCTGCTTCCATGGCAGAACATGGTGACGCCGCCATCGAACACATGCTAAATACACAGCCAGAGCGAATCGACGAGATCGCCGCTCTTATTGGGTTGCGCTCAATCTCGAGCGATATCGTGCTGGCTGCTGATTGTGATTTCGACATCATGCCATTGGCGGTTGTATTGGATAAGCAGATTTTGCCTATTCGTGTTGATGGACTTTTGTATCTGGTGATGGGACGCCCTGGTTCCATCTCCGCTCGAAATTGGGGACAGCACTGGATCCAACTCTTGGGTCAACAACACACTGCTGTGTTAGCGGTCACCATACCAGATGCAGTAAAACAACGGCTAAAGATGGTAGAGGCGCAGGAACGCGCTATAGACCAGTTTCAACAGGAACAATCTGAGCGTCAGACTGATGACGTAACCGAAATTTCATTAAGCACTATTTCACAGGATCAAAGCCCGGTCGTAAAGCTACTCAACTCAACGCTTTTCGACGCGCTGCAATCACGCGCAAGTGATATTCACCTGGAAAGTATTGATGATGGCCTTGTGGTGAAATATCGTATTGATGGTGTATTGCAAGCGATTACGCAAGTGCAGGGAAGCGATTTTGCAGAACAGACGATTTCGCGTATCAAGGTGCTGGGTGGGATGGATATCGGCGAACGTAGAATTCCTCAGGACGGTCGTTTCAAGGTATGCATACAGTCTCGGAATATTGATTTCCGTGTATCGGTGATGCCAAGTATTCATGGCGAAGATGCCGTATTACGCGTATTGGATAAATCCAGTCAGAATCAGGCCATCAAACTTGAGACGCTTGGCTTTGATATCCATACCTTGGATCGCATTCGTAGTCTGGTGAAAATTCCACACGGTATGGTGTTAGTAACCGGTCCTACCGGTAGCGGAAAATCGACTACATTGTATGCCACGCTTTCGGAACTCAATAGCGGCGAAGAGAAGCTCATTACGATTGAGGATCCGGTTGAGTACCAATTACAAGGCGTGTTGCAAATTCCTGTGAACGACAAGAAGGGACTAACGTTTGCGAAAGGTCTTCGTTCAATCTTGCGGCATGATCCCGACATTATTTTAGTCGGTGAAATACGCGATACGGAAACTGCGGGTATCGCTGTACAGGCAGCACTAACAGGACATTTAGTGCTGTCTTCAGTCCACGCCAATGGTGTTTTTAGTGTGCTTGAACGTTTTCTTTATATGGGCGTTGAGCCAGCGAGCTTGCTTGAGGCGTTGAACGGTGTCGTGGCGCAGCGCTTGGTCCGACGTAATTGCCCGACATGTTCTCATCCGGTTTCCGACACTGAGCGTCAGGAGATAGAAAAATTGAATCCGGATCGCTTTCCAAATGGAACTGATACCGCACATTTTATGGTTGGTGCGGGATGTGATGCATGTCGTTTTACCGGCTTTCATGGCCGTATCGCATTGGCGGAAATTCTACGTTGCAGCGAGAGTTTTAAGGATGCCGTGATGCAAAAAGTCCCGATGCGAGCACTGAAGGCTATCGCCAAATCAGAGGGATTTGTTTCAATGAGCGACGTGGCGATAGCCGCTGTAATCGAAGGAAAAACGACATTATCGGAGGTGCAACGTGTCATTGCGATGGAATAAATATATTGCCGTAATCGGCGCAGAAGTCGCTATACGTCTATCAGATAATCCAATAGCGCAAACGCATAAACTTGCGTTGTCGTCTTCCAGCAATTCTGAAGAGTGTTGTGCGACCTTTGATACGTTGATTGCTACTTTACCACGTAGTAAATTACCAATGCTCGACGTGATCGAGATAGCGCTTAGTTATCCTTATGTGAACCATATGATTTTGCCATGGCAAGATGAAATTATCTCTCCTGCAGATCGTCTCGCATATGCGGAGTCAATGTTAGAGCAACATTACGGCATCATTCGCTCCGATTGGTATTGCGAGATATCACAGGAAAAGTTCGGCTGTCCTGCAATTGCCAGCGCTATTCGTCGCGACATCGTGGACGAAATTATCGTCGTTTGTAAACAGCAAAAAATAAGGCTACAGCGTATACAAACATTGTTGTCCGACACTATCAACCGTCATCCTGGCGTGTTGCATACAGACGCAGTATTTGTTGTGCGTCAATCGGAGAGCTATGAATTTGCGTTCAGGCAAGATGGCATTTGGCGCAATGCCTTCACTTTGCCGGGAGTAGGCCAGGAACCTGCACTTTGCATCTTGTCGGCTTCCATATTGGCAAACTTTTTTCCCGAGAATGTCTACTCAAGTGATTATACGGTGACTTCAGAATTGCCAGTGATTGCACCCACACGTGCAGTTACGCACTCATCTCAAATTGAAGTAATCGTATCGCAGGAGAGCACGCATGCGTCTATTTAAACGAAATGCGGTTCCTGTCATCGCCACTGATCGCTTCCGTCCTGTATTCATCGTTGTCGCCTTGATTATTGCCTTTACGGCTGGATATCTGCTGCTGCAAGACGTTGGGGAGTTGAGACTACAAACCGCGAAGCTAAATATTGAAGATACACGTCTGGCGGCTTTGCAGCGCAGCGCTGATAAGGAAAAAAAAGCCATCAAATTAGAGTTGGCAAAAAAAATGCCACAGGGCGCCTCGCCACCTGAACCTGCGATCGCTGTGCTTACACGACTCGAGGCAGCATGGACAGATGATATCAGTCTGTTACGTGTGGAAACGGATCTGACCAAAGGCAGTATGCAATTGCATATTAATGCTAAGTCACGCGAGGGGTTATTCAGTTTTGTGGAGCGTCTCAAGCAACAATTTGGGAATAACGTTTTTTTACAGCGACACGGACAAAATGCGTCGAATGATCAGGATTGGCTATTGGATGCAAGTGTGGCATTGGGGTGGAAATGAATATCCAAACAATACGGATAAATAAAATGTTGATGCGCTTTCAATGGGAGTGGTATCGCATCGCTGGGGCCATTGGATTGCCTGGTTTGATTGCTTGTGCATTATTGGTCGTCTGGCTTGTTATGCATGCGGCCTTCCTGTTGCCATCGATCAGTCGTGTAAATGATGCATTGACCAAAAATACTGCGCTTCAGGCGGCCCGTGCAAAAGAAATAAAAAGTAATTTGCTCGTTACTTCTCAGCCAACAACCAATTTTTTAGTCAGAGAAGAAGATATTTTGGAA
>NZ_JASJXA010000090.1:0-4901 GCF_035018905.1 Glaciimonas sp. Gout2
CCGTGTTGCCACAGATCATGAAAAAGCTTGAATATATGGGCATTAAAGATTCGACCGTGGGCTTGGTGATTCCGACTGGCTATTCATTTAATTTAGATGCGTTCTCGATTTATCTGACGCTTGCTGCTGTTTTTATTGCTCAGGCGACCAACACTCCCTTAGCGACTACCGACTTATTAGCGATTCTGGCGGTTGCGTTGATCACCTCGAAAGGTGCGCATGGCGTTCCCGGCTCGGCGATTGTGATTCTGGCGGCGACATTGTCTGCGATTCCTGCTATTCCGGTGGTTGGTTTGGTGCTGGTACTGTCGGTTGACTGGTTCATGGGTATCGCTCGCGCGCTTGGCAATTTACTTGGCAACTGTGTGGCAACCGTGGTCGTGGCGGTATGGGAGAAAGATATTGATAGAACACGTGCGCATGCTGTGTTGAATGGTGACGTTGCCGCGATTAAGGCATATGACGAGCAAAAAAATCGCGAAAATTTGCGTCAGGATGTGCGGCCGGCCACTGATTTGAATTTGCAGGCCGGGCATTAAACAATCCGCTGCTCATTTTTGTAGGGCTTAAGTAGAGCTGCAAAAAAGGGCGTTAATCATTGATGCCGGCATCAATGTAAATGGTGTTTTGCTCTTGTGATTAAATATGCGTGTCCGTCGAATGGTTGTGGTGCGATCTCGACGGACAGTATTTCTCATTTGGAATAGAAGTTTTAAAAATAGGTTTTCCAAGTACAATTTCTGCCTTTAGATAACTTTAGCGCTTTTAAGGTCAGTAATAATATGAACATGCCCTTGAGCCCAGTCATTTCCGATAGTTCGGACGACATCGCGGCCGACATTGCAATGGCGATCGCGGAGCAGCGACTGCCGCCAGGAACTAAATTGCGTGAAGAAGCACTTGCGCGTCTGTATTCAGTCAGCCGCACCAAGATTCGTGCGGCCTTGGTGATGCTGGCAAAAGATAAATTAATTGATTTGATACCGGACAAGGGGGCATTTGTCAGCCAACCCACCGAAGAAGAGGCGCGCCAACTATTTTTTGTGCGGCGAATTCTGGAGGAAGCGCTGGTACGAGAATTTGTGGCGAAGGCGGGAATCGATGATTATTTAGAAATCGATCGCCATCTGGAGTTGGAACGCGATGCATTATCAAAAGAGAATCCGCAAACGCGTTCCAAGCTATTGAGTGACTTTCACATATTGTTGGCGAAGACGGTAGGCAATCAGGTATTGACCGATATTCTGGTGAAGTTGGCAGGCCGGAGTTCGTTGATAACGATGCTATACCAATCAACACGGGACGCCGTCTGTTCATCGGATGAGCATCTGGCTTTTATAGCTGCCGCAAAAGCGGGAGACACGGAAAAAGCGGTCCTATTGATGCGGCATCATCTCCACCATGTTGAGTCTGCGCTCCAGTTTGAAAGGCAACCGGCAAGCGATAAAAAGGATTTTGTGAAGGCGCTCCTGGCTTAAGGTATTCGTAAAGAGCAATGTTGATATCAATTGTTTGTCTAAATGGTTAGACCTCAACAGGTTTTTGGACGGCAATTCGACGTTGTTTTTTAAAAAAATCCCATAACAGTTGGGTAGCGTCCGGGCCTTCGCATGCGTTGTATCGTAGTGAGCAGTCTCCACCGCTCCACGCATGGCCGAGAGTAGAAATCTCATAGACTTGGATCAGACATTTGCCTGCTTGGTAGTATTCTTGGATGGTGTAGGGTTTGTGTGGATTTCGGCTGTTGGCAGCGCTTCCCGTCTTGGCAGTGACGACGACTTTACTGTCTTCTGCTATCTTATTCAACGCTTTAAATTGTTGGGTTAATTGCAATGCGTTAATGGGGCGGACAACATTGTCTTCCAGGCCGTGAATTAACATGACCGGCATCGTCGGGAATAAAAGGTATTTTTGACTAATAGTGTCGATAATGTCAGTCGCGCTTTTGAGTGCCCCCCGTTGCATCACGCCATAGGCACCGATAATAGAGTGCCCTACGCCAAAAACGGTTCCCGAGTGTATGCCCACGGCGGTAATCAAATGTGGATAATTAAGCGCCACAATAGAAGCCATCGTAGCGCCGGCTGATAAACCCGCTATATAGATGCGCGTTGTGTCAATTGGGTGTTTGTCTGCGACAATATTAATGATCGCAGCAATACGTTTGGCATCGCCGCCTCCTGCCTGCGTCTCTCTGTTATACCAATTCCAGCAGCGTTTCATGTGTGAACTATAGGATTGCTGGGGATATAAGACAGCAAATCCTTGCTTCTCGGCCAATTCGTTCATTCTTGTGCCGCGTACGAAGTCGTCTACATTTTGATTGCAGCCGTGGAGCATGACAACTAGAGGAAGTTCGGCCCCAATAGCGCTGGCGCTGGCCGGTAAATAAAGCCAATATTGCATGCGGCGGCGCGTTCTCGCAGCACTGTCTTTCGTTGATAAATAATAAAAAGGCAGCCAGCGCCCGGGCAGTGCGGGGCTTGTGGGCGCTTTAGAGGTGGATTTACCAGCGGACGTCGATCTTATGGATCGCTTGGCAAGTGGGGTGGCCTTCTTAGCCGTTGATTTAGTCGATTTACGTTTTGCCGGCGCGGGAGGCGCGAGGAACGTTTTAACCAATTTTTTATGTTGGCTTTGTTGCGATTTGCTAATTTTTTTAATGCTTCGCAACCACAATCGACTAAGGGCTTTTAGCATATGAGCTTGACCAAATAAAAGAGCTTTTAGTGTAATGGGATTTACTAAGCCTCTGCAATTCCTATGTAATTATGGTCTGCTGATAGTTAGCTAGCCGTTGTTTTTCCTGATTCGGTACGCAGGGCCGTATCGACAATAGTCTGTGCTTCTTCGACGATTTGCTGCAAATGTGCATCGCCTCGAAAACTTTCCGCGTAAATTTTGTAAATCTCCTCAGTGCCCGAAGGGCGTGCTGCAAACCAGCCATTTTCTGTACAAACTTTTAGGCCGCCTATGGAGGCATTATTTCCTGGCGCTTGGGTAAGAATGCTGGTGATTTTCTCACCAGCCAATTCTGTCGAGTGTATTTGTTGTGGAGAAAGTGCCGCAAGCGTGGCTTTCTGAGGGGTTGTTGCAGGCGCTTCGACCCTGTCGGAAACGGGCGTTCCTAATTCTTCGGTAAGCTTTTGATAAACTTGTGCCGGGTTTTTGCCGTTGCGTGCTGTCATTTCGGCTGCTAATAATGCAGGTGTGAGACCATCCTTATCCGTTGTCCAAACAGTACCGTCGCGGCGCAAGAAGGAAGCGCCAGCGCTTTCCTCGCCTCCAAAACCGAGAGAGCCATCGAAAAGGCCATCGACAAACCATTTAAACCCGACCGGTACCTCGTACAGATTTCTCCCTAATCTATTGCATACACGATCAATCATTTGGCTACTAACAACCGTTTTCCCCACACCGGTGTCTTGCCGCCATTGAGGGCGATGGCGGAACAGGTAGTCTATTGAGACAGTAAGATAGTGATTTGGCGGCATCAAACCATGCGTGCGTGTAACAATTCCATGGCGATCATGGTCAGTGTCGCAGGCAAATGCGACGTCAAACTGATCCTTGATATCTATTAGACGCTGCATTGCATAGGGAGACGATGGGTCCATACGGATTTTGCCATCCCAATCGCGGGTCATAAAACTGAAGGTAGGATCAACCGTTGCACTAATCACCGTCAAATTGATGTGGTAATGTTCAGCAATTCTGGCCCAATAATGGACGCCAGCGCCCCCGAGGGGGTCGACACCCAGCCGAATGTCAGCACCACGTATTACTTCCATATCGATGACATTGCCCAAGTCGGCAATATAGTTACCCAGGTAATCGTGGCGATGGGTAGTGGGCGCGAGCAACGCTTTTTCAAAAGACAACCGCCTTACGCTCAGCAGACCATCTTTCATAAAGTCATTCGCGAGCGCCTGTATCCCCTTAGTAATGTTGGTATCCGCCGGTCCACCATTCGGTGGATTGTATTTGAAGCCACCGTTATCAGGAGGATTGTGGGACGGAGTGACGACTATGCCATCAGCCAGGCCTGCTGTGCGACCTCGGTTATAAGTCAGGATCGCGTGAGAAATTGCCGGCGTTGGCGTGTACTCGTCGTTTTCGGCAAGCATGACATTCACGCCGTTTGCCGCCAATACCTCGAGTGCGCTAGCCGCAGCGGGAGCAGAAAGCGCATGGGTATCTACTCCAAGAAATAGCGGGCCGGTAATATTGTGTTGTTTGCGATACTGACAAATGGCTTGCGTGATGGCGAG
Source organism: Glaciimonas sp. Gout2 (assembly GCF_035018905.1). Classification (NCBI taxonomy): domain Bacteria; kingdom Pseudomonadati; phylum Pseudomonadota; class Betaproteobacteria; order Burkholderiales; family Oxalobacteraceae; genus Glaciimonas; species Glaciimonas sp. Gout2. The sequence continues at coordinate 4,272 of NZ_JASJXA010000090.1, forward strand.
TACATGCCACTCATTAAATGTATTTTGAAGCGATGAACCCCGGTGTCCGGAAGTGCCGAATGTGACCTGTTGTGTAACATCATGCGGATCGAGGCGATTGCTGTAGTACGCAGTGATGAGTCTTGGAATATTAACGAGCGTGTCGGGCGAGGCTAGTTTGCCAGCCATTGGGCTTATATTCATGGCGCTCTCCTGTAGAAGTTGGGTACTTTTACGATTTTCGTTGCTGTTGCTGGTTGCCAATTAGCTACTATAAGACGGTGTGCTTTCCCAGCCGACTCTGCATACGGAATCTTAGTCAGCTGTTGATGGTGTTTTGATAATGCGCTCGTTTTCGCCGTTAAATATGAATTTGCGGGCTTTATCCGATCTGTTCGGACAAATAGGGCTTAGGAAGTAGACCACTTCATATCAGGTACAGTTCAAGAGGGAAGCTGGAGGCTAGTTCTAGCGATTGCCGCCACGCCACGATTTTCTTGATCTAAGTGGTCGAAAAGAGTCAAGCCTGCTAAGTGCCTTATTTTGATTAATTAACAATTTATTTGATGACTTAAAAAATGTTTAAAATTGTTTATAAAATTGCTTGCCAGTGTTGAGATGTGTTGCTATAGTTCGGCCTCTGTTGAAAAC
>NZ_JASJXA010000091.1:0-4434 GCF_035018905.1 Glaciimonas sp. Gout2
TTATTATCAAGAAGGAGAGTGCGCACTTGCAGCGGATGATGAAAAGACCGCGCTTGAGCGCTTTGAGACAGTCCTGAAATACGATACCGGAAATATGCGGGCACGTCAGGCTATCGACCAGATTGGCAGCCGTAAACATTTAAAAGAATCTCTGATTGAAGCGCGCCTTATTGCAGAAAGCCGCCCAGATGATGCACTTCAGCTAATCTGGAAAGTATTGGAAGAGAATCCTGCATTGCCCGATGCAATCAAATTACGCGATACTTTGATGCGCCGTGTTGCAGAATCTAAAACGCTATCCCCAGCGCTAGGTACTTCGCTACAGAAGCCTATATCGTTGACATTCCGTTCGCATAACCTAATTAGTATTTTCGATACTATTTCTAAGCTTGCCGGGGTTAACTTTATCTTTGACGCCGACGTATCGAAGTCTGCAACCGCCAGCATTTCGGCTAAGAAAACGACAGCGGAAGATGCTATCAATTTATTACTTGCGACCAATCGATTGCGGAAAAAGGTGTTGAATCACAACACGTTACTGATTTATCCAGCTAGCGCCAGCAAGGACAAGGAATATAGGGACATGGCAGTAAAGACCTTCTTTCTGAGTCATGCGAATGCAAAATCGGTTAGTAGCGCGTTGAAAATGACCTTAAAAACCAGAGACATTTATATCGATGAGCGGATCAACGCCATTGTTGTTCGTGACGCTCCAGAAACCCTGGAACTCGCGAGTCGCTTAGTGCAGGCGCTTGATCGCCCAGAGGCTGAAGTCACCTTAGATGTGCAGGTACTTGAAATTAGCAGCAATGATTTGCTCAATCTGGGTGTTCAATATCCAGGGTCGATTGGTGTCGGAATTAACGGCGGTGTTGATGGAAGTACCAATATTCCATTGAATGTGTTGTCGAGCTTGACCAAAAATAATCTGTTTGTCGATCTAGGTGGAAAAAAGGGCTTGACACTAAACATGTTGCAGAAAGCGACACATATGCAAGTGTTAGCGAATCCTAAAATTCGGGTCAAAAATGGTAAGAAAGCACAAATTGAGATTGGTCAGAAAATCCCAGTCATCACCAACCTGATGACAGACTCTGGCGCGACCTCAGAAAAAGTCGAAATGTTGGATGTCGGTCTTAAATTTGACGTCTTGCCGACGATCAGTCTTGATGGCGAGATTAGTGTCGATATTGACTTGACGGTATCAAGCCTGGGCGCTTCAGAAGTCTCCCCAAAAGGCGCAAAGTATTATCGAATAAATCAGCGTAAGACAAAGACGACGTTAACCGCCAAAGATAATGAAACACAAATTCTGGCCGGGTTAATAAATCGTATAGGCGAAGATAATAAATCCGGTTTGCCCGGCCTTAGTCAACTCCCGTTACTTGACCGTCTGTTTGGCAGCCGTGAAGGTAATAATTCAAAATCAGAACTGGTGTTGGTCATTACGCCACGCATCGAACGTAAACTTGAATTGCCAGGAGCACATGTAACTACCTTCATTTCTGGTACTGAATCACGTGTAAGCCAGGATAGTCTGATATTGCGCAATACGGAAGGCGCGCGTTTGACGGCTGGTGGTGGTACCGCTTCGGTTTCAACACCACAGGTCGAGGAGCAGACTCGCCGAGAGGAAAAAGAGACTGAGGAGCTACCCGACCTTGAGTTGCCAATTGATCAAGGAGTTCCGGTTGATAAGGGAGTGCCCGCTTCAGTGCCGCCGCCTTTGAGGCCAAATACAGTCGGGTATTCCCAGCCAGCTGCAAATCCTCAATCCTTAGCTAAAGCGACTGTGGCAGGCATGTCTTCCTACTTGGCGAATAGAGAATTGAAGCCGGATTTAACATGACGGTTAGGTTAAGGCGTGTGAAGAATGGTGCTGGCGCTACCGTAGAAATTACTAAATCGAACGGCTTCACATTGATAGAACTCATGGTGTCGCTCGCAATACTCGCATCTCTAGCAGCAGCGTTATTGCCAATGACAGAGCTAATGGCGCGGCGTAGCCAAGAGCAAACTCTCAAGGACGGATTACGTAAAATTCGCAGTGCTATCGACGCCTACAAACAGGCATCAGATGACGGTGATATAGCAAAAGTAGTAGGTGCTACCGGTTACCCACCAGATTTGGAAGTGCTCCAGACCGGAGTCGCAGATAAAAAAAATATTAACGGTGGAAAGCGATATTTTTTGCGAAGATTGCCACGTGATCCTACCTGCAATTGTCCTGATACGTCGGCAGCTGAAACCTGGCAACTACGTAGTTACGATAGTGCTTTCGATGCGCCGCAAGCCGGCGCCGATGTCTTCGATGTGTCGTCAATGAATACAAAAGAGGGTCTCAATGGCATTCCGTATAACCAATGGTAAAAAAGGATTTACCTTAATAGAGTTATTAGTGGTGATGGCGATTATTGCCACGCTGATGACGTTAGTAGCGCCGAAATATTTCAAACAAACTGAGCGTGCCAAAGAGGTGGTACTGCAACATAACATTCGCGGTCTGCGCGAAGCAATTGACAACTATCGTCAAGATCTCACTGCAGGGCCTCAGGCGCTCGAAGATCTGGTCAGTCGGCGTTATTTAAAAGAGGTCCCGCTTGACCCTGTTACAGGACGCCGTGATACCTGGTTGACTGAACTGAACGAAGACTCAGAAATTCAGGAGGTTCGTAGTGGTGCGCCAGGTACCTCCCTCGGAGGAGGGGCCTATGCGGAATGGTAAACAACCGGGATTTGCCTATCTCTCGGTGCTCATCATTGTGGCCGTTATGAGCATCATGGCACTAAAACTGTCGGGTGATTTGTCAGTGCGTTTGATGAGAGAGAAAGAGGCAGATTTGCTATTCAACGGAGATCAGATCGCCCAAGCGATTAAGAGTTACTACGAAAGTGGACCAGTGCGTGGTTGCTATCCGCCAAATCTGGATGTATTGCTTGAAGATCGTCGGGATTTGCGGGTAATGCGACATTTGCGGAAAATGTTTCCTGATCCGATGCACATGCGCACAGAGGGACAATCCAGTAGCCAGGATGATATTGAAACAATTGGCAATGGTGGATGGGGTTTAATCATGAACGAAAGCGACCATATCATGGGCGTCTTTAGTAAAAGCCAAATGGAGCCGTTCAAACAAAATGGTTTTTCTAAAGGTCGTAAGGATTTTGATGGAAAATCTCAGTATTCCGATTGGAAGTTTACTGCAAGGGGAAGCGCTGTAGCGCCAGCGTCACCGGCGGTTTGCAAGCAATAGATGGGACAAATGAGTGGAATTAGTCTAGACGTAATGTAGATCGCAAGTCCGGCTTTTTGAGGAGAATATTCATTAGTGTTTGCATGTTTAATTAATTTTTTTTTGTATGTGTTATGCGTTTTTGTTTCTCTTGTGTAACTACGCGCTATAATCTACTTGAATAGTTGGCGACATTATTGCCGATATGATGAAGTGCGAAAGTGACACATTTCACGGGATAAGCGCATGCATGTTCGACAAGTAAAATTGGTGTTAGCAGACGATCACCCAGTCGTTTTGTTGGGAGTGCAGTCACTTTTGCAAGGTCTCTCAAACGTGAATCTGGTTGGTACCGCCGCTAATTCGACTGAATTATTTGCGATACTCAACAGCCAACAAGTCGATATGGTATTGACTGATTACGCGATGCCTGGCGGCGCTTTCGGTGACGGTATGGAAATGCTGAGTCGTCTAAAAAGTCGCTTTCCCAAGGTTACCTTAATCGTCTTGACGGTGTTGACCAATCCAGCGTTGCTGAGCAAGATTGTGCAGCTTGGCGTGCACGGTCTGCTCAACAAAAGTAGCGATCTGAACGAAATACCGTTAGCGATTAAACGTGTGGGCAACGGCTATAAATATTTAAGCCGCAGTCTCACTGCGAGTCTTGCCGAACAAAGCACTCGTCCCGAAGTTGATAAAATCGCCTTGCTCTCAAAAAAAGAACTGGAAGTTCTCCGCATGTTTTTGGGCGGTATGTCGGTCCAGGCAATTGCCGATCATTTTCGACGCAGCAGCAAAACCATCAGCAATCAGAAACGAACGGGTATGCAGAAGCTGGCCTGCGCTAACGACGCTGAACTTTTTCAGCTCAATTCTCAAGTTGGACTGACAAATATCTCACCTCCTGAACAAGAGAATCCAAAATAAATTATCGCGACTGCAATGCGAGGGGCTTAGGACAAGCAATCATTGCTGTTAAGTCACCGTGGTGCGGCGTCTTCGAAGTCTATTGACATATTTTGCGACGTTGGCCTTGTGCGTTTGAGCGCCTAACAAGTAAGCCGTGACCATGCCTACGCAAACGATGTGCAGGCGCATCAATACCATTTGGCAATTTTTAGATGGTAGCCAAGTCGCGTATGCGATAAATTTCCCTCAAAACGCTTGTCACTTAAGTTGTTGAGGTTCTGCACCTCAACAC
>NZ_JASJXA010000092.1:0-4337 GCF_035018905.1 Glaciimonas sp. Gout2
AGGAACAGCTCTTTACGATTCCGCTTCGATTCTTATTCCCGCATATGTGATTTCACAAAATCCTTGGGTGCAAACAGGTTTCTCGATTGGTAGCTTATGGCTACAACCAATTGTTACGCCAATTATGGATAGTCCATTTAAATCACCTACTTTATGCAACCCACCAAAAACATGCTAAATCATAAAAAAGATAGTTTGATAAAATTTGAAGTAAAAATTTATACTTTTATTAGCTATGCAACGACAGCTTGTGTTTTTGCTTCCATGGTTATACATCCTTAATGCAAACAGTTCTTGAAAAAATATTGTTGTTATAACTGGATTTATATTTTTAGGGGTTGGCGCTGTATTTGGCTTTGCGGTAAAAAATGATGTGAGAGTTCTGGATTTAAGGCGCTTTAAAAAATAGGCCATAGCCGCACCCCGCCTAGGTCGGCGGCGTTTGGCGGTGAATATTGCGTCGGACTGCCCTGATGTTAATAATTGGCAGTTGCATCCGAAAGAAGTTGAACTTATTAAAAAAAATGCCAGCCGTTATGCGAAAGAAGTGTACAACACAGACCATCCAACACCAGAGCAAATACAAGGTGCGTTATCCATGCTGGCAAATACTGCGCAAAATCTGGCTGATTATAATCTCGGCTACGACGTGCCTTAATCAGCACAGGCAGAAGCGTTCTTACATATTTTGCAATCCGAATATGTCGCGACCAATCCAAGCCTGTCTATCGGTAAGGGACAGTTTCTGTTCTATGCGACGAACGTTCAGAAAAACTTAGCCTATATCAACAGTGGTTACGATAAAGAAATTGCTGACGTCATCAGCAAGCGCCCATCCAAAAATCTTGAATTTCAGCGAAGATTCAATCTGCTCGCGATGGTTGCTCAGGGCATTGGTTAAGTAATTCACCTAACTAATATAAGAAGGAAACAGTTTAACAAAAAAGAACGCTACTCTAGACTTTGTGGTCCCTTGAGGTCCTTTCTAAGTAGAGAAAATTTTGAATACAAACCAGTACGAAAAAAGCATTATTTCTGAAACCCCATTAGAAGTACTTAGCTCGTTTAACGGTAAAGCGGAGATGCAAACACCGTTCTTCGCTGTTTCAATTACCAAGCTTTTAGTGTTGTCGTTTTGTACGTTTGGGCTTTACCAGATAGTCTGGCTCTATCGAAATTGGCAGCTTGTTAAGGCGCGGGAAAAGATCAATATTGTGCCTTTTGCGCGAGCACTCTTTGCTTTTTTGTTTTGCTATCAAATGTTTAAAAAAATACGTGATTTCAAAACGCCGAATACTAGCCAGGGTAAGCTACATGCAGGTTCGCTCACTATCGCGTGGATTGTTGTGGCATCTATCTCCAGGCTCGGACATATTTGTTTACTTATTTCATTGATGGCACCAATTTTCTTCGTGCCTGTACAAATCCGTGTGAATCAAATCAATCATGCAGTCACACCTGATCATGATAAAAATGATCGTTTTAGTGTATTGAATTGGCTAACTATTGTTATAGGCGGTGTTTTATTTATGGCGGTGATTATCGGTAGCCTCGTGCTCATGAAATAAAACTACATTTCCCGATGGTGCATCAACGGTTCCCGATATTAATAAAAAGCGTAATCATTAGGCAAAAAAAGAGCATAAATTAAGACAGGTTTCCTTTCCTCAATTCCTGCAAATTCAAATGAATTTTTTTGTACTTAAGCCTGAAATTTCAGCTCTGCAATTATGTTATTTTCGTAGCTGACCTATCTGAACCAAAAATTTATTTTGTCATTGATTTCAATTTTAGCTAACAGGCTCTATTGGTGTAGTCGCTATCAATCTGCGCAATAAATTCATCGCGCATTTCTGACTCGGGTCGACGCAAAAAAGCCGCTCCTTCTGCATTTATTGTGCGGAAGGAGCGGCGTTTTGTTGACTGAATAAAGTGGTTTTAGCTTTGGGTTTCTTTACGCGTGATGACTGGTGGCTTGTTCTCGAAGCCATACACTGATCGTAGAGGGCACTGCGATTGCATCTTTGCCTCCGTCGGATTTCTCTGCAATGGCTTGCTTCGACGCCAGTTTCTTAGGGCGCTCAATACGCATCTGGAGAAACTCGGAAAGTGAGGCGATCGGCAAAAGTGGCTCCATAAGAAAATTGAAAGTGGCACTATATTATAGATCCACGGCAGCTTTAGTATTCGTTATGGATTTTAGAATACATAACCAGACACTAACGGAGCTTTCATGAAAAACGATGGTTTTCACGCCACTACAGTACCAATTAACAACTCCACCAACGCGCAACTTCACCAACGCAAGAATGCTGCGACGCCACGCGGGGTCGGCGTTATGTGTGATTTTTATGCTTCACATGCGTTAAATGCAGAGATATGGGATGTCGAAAATCGCCGCTTTATTGATTTCGCTGCCGGTATCGCGGTACTGAATACCGGGCATCGCCATCCCAAACTGGTGGCCGCTATTCAGGAGCAGTTAGGTAAATTTACCCATACTGCCTATCAAATTGTGCCGTATGAAAGTTACGTTACGCTGGCAGAGCGCATCAATGCGATCACGCCGGGCACTCATGCCAAAAAAACAGCATTCTTTTCTACTGGCGCCGAGGCTGTAGAAAATGCGGTCAAAATCGCCCGTGCTGCAACGGGTCGCACAGCGGTGATCGCTTTCTCGGGCGCTTTTCATGGTCGCACTATGATGGGAATGGCGTTGACCGGCAAGGTCGTTCCCTACAAGGTGGGCTTTGGACCATTTCCTTCCGAAATTTATCATGTCCCATTCCCGGTCGAGTTGCATGGCGTCACAACAAAAGATTCACTGGCAGCCTTGCAAATGCTGTTCAAGACCGATGTTGATCCGCAACGTGTAGCGGCGATTATTTTGGAGCCGGTGCAAGGTGAGGGCGGATTTTATTGCGCACCTGTCGAACTCATGCAAGCGTTGCGTAAGTTATGTGATGAGCTGGGTATTTTGCTAATCGTCGATGAAATTCAGACTGGCTTTGCGCGCACCGGCAAGCTCTTCGCTATTGAGCACTACAATGTAATTCCTGATCTGATGACGATGGCCAAGAGTTTGGCTGGTGGTATGCCTTTGTCTGCAGTGTGCGGACGGGCCGAGATTATGGACGCAGCAGCGCCTGGTGGTCTGGGCGGTACCTATGCCGGTAATCCGCTGGCGGTTGCATCCGCGCTGGCCGTACTGGAAGTGATCGAGGAAGAGCAACTGGTCGACCGTGCCAATATCCTCGGCAAAAAGCTCAAGAATCAACTTGAAATTTTGGGTGCAGAGGTGCCTCAGATTGCCGATATTCGTGGGCTTGGTGCAATGGTGGCAGTTGAATTTCTGAAGCCGGGCACCCGCGATGCTGATGCCGATTTCGCTAAACGGGTCCAGACAGAAGCACTTAAAAAAGGCTTGTTATTATTAACCTGCGGCGTCTACGGTAACGTTATTCGTTTTCTCTTTCCATTGACGATTCCTGATGCTGTGATGGATGAAGCGCTGGCTATTCTGGGCACCGTGATGCGCAGTGCGTAGTCTTTGATCTGTCTCTGGCGATCAAAATGACGCATTCGGGCGTGTTGACATATAAAGCTTAAAGTGAGGTTGGTGCAAACTGAATCACATACGTTATGAAGGCTGTTGCGGTAGTCTTTGAATTTGTTTTGAATTTTTTTTTGACCTATCGTCATTGACGCTGCCAAGTATTTCAGCTGTCAGTCGGGATTATTGGAAGACATGTTTGAGTGTAGCGAGTTGGTCTTTCAACCTGACTGAAAGTCGAAAAACTTGGTGATCTGAGGGCGGCGTCTCTGGGGTCGCCTTCTTTTTGGTTAGTTTCTTTTGGCTCGATCAGGGACAAGGGAATAATCCCGCCTAAAGTCCCGATATATGGATGCAATCTTGACCGGTTTCTGATCATCGATTGAATGCTTGTCAAACTGAGAGTGTCCATATATGACTGGCTGTCGGGCCACCCCGACAAGCATCCCTGGAGCACCAACCGTTTCAGTCGTCGACGAATCGAAACCATACCAATAACATCTAACAAACCATTTATAAATCAACATTCGAACGTTAACACGCTCTGGTTAAAATTCAGTAATATTCGCAGCTGCGGCTTGAGAGTTTTCAGCCGCCTTAATAATGTCATCCCCGGCTTACTTTTTCGTGTTGCTGTATTGCATCTTGACTGTATTGTGATAGCAACGCCCATAAACTCCCTGTCTTAACTACCCGCTAAGGATTTTTTATGTTGCAATTAAAAGACGCTTCTTTATTTCGCCAGCAAGCTTATATCAACGGTGTCTGGTCCGATGCCGATAAC
>NZ_JASJXA010000093.1:0-4203 GCF_035018905.1 Glaciimonas sp. Gout2
TCTTATGAAATTGTTTTCGTCAATGACGGCAGCCGCGATACGTCAGCCGCGGTTTTGGCCGAGCAGTTCCGGTTACGTCCGGATGTTACTCGGGTAGTGTTGTTTAATGGCAATTTTGGCCAACATATGGCGATTCTCGCGGGCTTTGAAAGTAGTCGGGGTGAGATTATCATCACATTGGATGCTGATCTTCAAAATCCACCAGAAGAGATTCGCCATCTGGTTGCCAAGATGCGTGAAGGATATGATTATGTCGGATCGATACGCCGACAGCGCCAGGACTCGATATGGCGCACCATTGCCTCCAAGGTAATGAACCGAATACGCGAAAAAATCACACATATCAAAATGACAGATCAGGGCAACATGCTGCGCGCATACGGACGCAACGTTGTTGATTTGATAAATCAATGCAAAGAAGTCAATACTTTCGTCCCTGCACTGGCATACACATTTGCCCGCAAACAGACCGAAATCACTGTTGAACATGAAGAGCGCTCGGCTGGTGAATCTAAGTATTCACTGTATAGTCTCATTCGGTTGAATTTCGATTTGATAACGGGCTTCTCCCTGATTCCGTTACAGTTATTTTCACTCGTTGGTATAGTGCTGGCTTTTGGATCTGCCGCGTTGTTCATTTTGTTGCTAATACGGCGCTTCGTGTTGGGCGCAGAGGTTCAGGGACTTTTCACGTTGTTCGCAATCAACTTTTTCCTGATGGGGATGATTTTGTTTGGCATCGGTTTAGTAGGTGAATACGTCGGTAGGATTTATCAGCAAGTGCGTGCACGTCCGCGATATGTCATTCAAGCGGTGCTGGAGCGAACCAGTCCTGAGGATATGGGCGCATCATGAAAGCGGTTGTCTTTGCTTACCATAACGTCGGCGTACGTTGTCTGAAGGTGCTTTTGGCGCGTGGCGTTGATGTAGCGTTAGTCGTCAGCCACGAGGACAATCCGCAAGAAACTATCTGGTTCGACTCGGTTTCAGCCTTATGTCAAGAACAGGGTATTCCGGTCGTTACACCCGCAGATCCGAGCGACCCAGAGCTATTTGCACAAATTTCCGTTTTAAAACCTGATTTTATTTTCAGTTTTTATTACCGTCACATGTTGTCCGTTAAATTGTTAGCGCTCGCCACACATGGCGCTTTCAACATGCACGGTTCATTGTTGCCAAAATATCGGGGACGCGTACCGATCAATTGGGCAGTGTTACACGGTGAAACCGAAACCGGCGCGACGTTGCATAAAATGGCGCTCAAACCTGATGCCGGTGTTATCGTTGCACAAACATCAGTCCCTATTTTGCCTGACGATACCGCTCACGAGGTATTCGGCAAAGTAGTCGTAGCGGCTGAGCAGACGCTATGGAATGCCCTACCAGCGATGTTAGCGGGCGCAATACCGGCAATCCCGAACAATCTATCGCAGGGAAGCTATTTCGGCGGTAGAAAGCCAGCTGACGGCAAGATAGACTGGCAACAAACAGCACAATCAGTGTACAACCTGTATCGTGCAGTAGCGCCGCCCTATCCCGGCGCATGGACTGTCTTGGACGATGTTACTTTTGTGATAGAAAATGCCCGTCTTTCTAAAATCCCGATGACAAATTTGCCTATCGGCCTGGCGGTGGTGGATAATTGCATTTTTGGGGTGTGCGGCGATGGTCGCGCGCTGTTAATCAAAAGTTTGTCAGCGAATGGGAAGGCCGTGACAGCGCAAGCGCTACAAACGATGCTTTAGTAGATTTACAACAAAACAATCTGGCAATGTCGCCCGCCCTTCGACTATTTATCGAAGCGAAGTCTCAAACTATCGTGCTTATAAAAATAGCAGCGTTTAAGATTTTGGCGGTGACGCACTGTACCAATTAGAACAACAACCTATTAAACGATATCAATATGAAAAAAGTTCTTATTCTCGGCGTTAACGGCTTCATCGGCCACCATCTATCCAAGCGTATTTTGGACACCACCGACTGGCACGTATACGGTATGGACATGATGACCGACCGAATTACTGATCTGCTGGAAAACGAAGAATACAAATCGCGCATGCACTTCTTTGAAGGCGACATCACCATCAACAAGGAGTGGGTCGAATATCACGTCAAAAAATGTGACGTCATTCTACCTTTGGTCGCCATCGCGACACCGTCAACGTACGTCAAAAAACCATTGCGTGTCTTCGAACTAGATTTTGAAGCAAATCTACCGATCGTGCGATCAGCAGCAAAATACGGTAAACATTTGGTATTTCCTTCGACTTCTGAAGTTTATGGCATGTGCCATGACGAAGAGTTCGATCCAGAAGCATCTGAATTAATTTGCGGCCCGATCAACAAACCACGGTGGATTTATTCTTGCGCCAAGCAATTAATGGATCGCGTGATCTGGGGTTATGGCATGGAAGATGGCCTGAACTTCACCTTGTTCCGTCCATTCAACTGGATTGGCGCTGGCCTGGATTCTATCCATACGCCAAAAGAAGGTAGCTCCCGTGTAGTAACGCAATTCTTTGGTCACATCGTTCGTGGCGAAAATATTTCTCTGGTCGACGGTGGCGAGCAAAAACGCGCGTTCACTTATATCGACGATGGTATCGATGCATTGATTAAAATCATCGCTAATAAAGATGGTATTGCTAGCGGCAAAATCTACAATATTGGCAACCCGATTAACAACTATTCCATCCGTGATCTTGCGGACATGATGTTGAAATTGGCTGCCGAGTACCCTGAATACGCAGACTCTGCCAAGGACGTTAAACTGATCGAAACGACTTCCGCTGAATACTACGGAAAAGGCTATCAGGACGTGCAAAACCGTGTGCCAAAAATCACAAACACTTGCGATGAGTTGAACTGGAAGCCGACGACCAATATGGCGGATACTTTGCGCAATATTTTTGATGCTTATCGCGGTCAGGTCGCAGAGGCGCGTGCCTTGATGGATTAAACTAACGTGTTAATAGGCGTAATCTGTTTCCTTGCGCCTATTAACAAGTCACCAAAGATTAAATTCGTTTCATTATTGCTGCTGCTGACTAACTCATAGTCACAAAAAAACAGCTCTCCTTCAACCGCGCTACGCGGGTCAACACCACCTTCAGGTATTACACCAACCTTGGCTCTCCTTACCCTAAAAATCGACGCTGACACCTATCGCGGCACGCGCGAGGGAATACCTAACCTGGTGCGTCTGCTCACCAAATATCAAGCCAATGCAACGTTCTTGTTTTCGCTTGGTCCAGACCATACCGGTTGGGCATTAAAACAGGTATTCAGACCGGGTTTTTTCAAAAAAGTGTCGCGTACCTCAGTCGTTGAGCATTACGGCCTCAAAACACTGATGTACGGCGTTTTATTGCCAGCACCAGATATCGGGAAAACCTGCGCCAGTTACATGCAGGCCGTACACGCGGCAGGTTTTGAGTGTGGCATCCATACCTGGGATCATCGTGTCTGGCAAGATCACGTGCGCCAAAGGGGCGCGGCATGGACTCAAAGTACGATGCAACGGTCATTTGATCGCTTCAAAAATATTTTTGGCTTTGCTCCCAAAACACATGGCGCTGCCGGTTGGCAAATGAATCCCTATGCTTTCGAACAGCTTGAAGTTTTTAACATAGCTTACTCATCCGATGGCCGGGCTATGCTAACCGAATCTGGCGCATTAACTGACCAATTGGCTGGGCCACATCGCTTAAGTGTAAGCGGCGTAACGTTACCTTGCGTGCAGCTTCCAACCACCCTGCCGACGTTAGACGAACTACTGGGACGCACGATCAATGGTGTTGAGTTGAATGTTGTAAATATTGCGGCACACTTGCTGAAATTAACGGCCGAGCCACGTGATCATGTATTTACATTGCACGCGGAACTTGAAGGACAAAAACTCGCCCCAATATTTGAACAGTTGCTGCAAGGATGGCGGGCGCAAGGTTACGAGTTGGTTTCCATGGAAGACTATTATCTGAAGATAAAAGATCAGTCCATGCCTACTTTGCCGATGCACTGGGCAGAATTGCCAGGCCGTTCTGGCGACATGATCATGCAAGCCAGCGTTTGATGCAATTAACTGCAATCTCTCTGAGCTGGTAATTATTTTATATATTTCATTCAGAGAAGAGGACAAAAAGTGACAGATCAAGCATCCATCATTAACATGACTGTTCCCGAATTTTCCGCGCCGATGACTGG
>NZ_JASJXA010000094.1:0-4003 GCF_035018905.1 Glaciimonas sp. Gout2
ATTAATTTGTGCCTTCCCATTCAAATCATGCAGAAATTTGGTGTTTATGGGTAGAGGGTACTGAGGGAACGCTTACCAATAACAGTAAGGAAACAATAAAAAAGGAGCCTTGGGCTCCTTTTTTATTGTTGCATGAAGGTATAACTATTCATCAAACTGATCTGCCATCTTAAGACATCGATCTAGGATGGAACGGCCAAGCATCCGCGATCAGCATGAAACGTCCGTTAGCCTTCGCCCAAATATGCCGCTTGAACTTTTGGATCATTCAGCATGTCTTTAGCATTACCGCTCATCGTGACCAGGCCGGAATCCATCACATAACCGCGATGTGCTGCCTCCAATGCCAACTTAGCATTCTGCTCAACCAGCAAAATAGTAATGCCTTGCGCCGACACATTACGGATTACTTCAAAGATTTTCTCTACCATGATTGGAGACAAGCCCATCGACGGTTCATCCAGCAATAATAGTGTCGGATGACTCATCAGTGCGCGCGCCATGGCGAGCATTTGCTGTTCGCCGCCCGACAACGTTCCCGCCATCTGCGCCGAACGCTCTTTTAGACGAGGAAACACACCGAACCATTTATCGATATCCGCAGCAATAGCAGCCTTGTCGTCGCGAATATAAGCGCCCATCAACAAGTTTTCGTGAATGCTCATCCGCGTAAAAACACCGCGGCCTTCCGGCACCATTGCTAGATTTTTCTTGACGAGATCGAACGAGTGATTACCCTTGATCGCCTGACCCAAATAGTGCAGCGTGCCTTCAACTTTACAGTTTGGTAAGGTGCCGGTAATAGCTTTAAGCGTCGTGGTTTTGCCTGCACCATTGGCACCAATCAACGTCACTAACTCCCCTTTGTTGACCTCGAGAGTAATGCCTTTAACTGCTTTGATACCGCCGTATGCCACTTTTAGCCCATCAACGCGCAGAATATTCTCAGCCATTAGTGACCACCTCCCAAGTAAGCTTCAATGACAGCTGGATTCTTTTGGATGTCCGCCGGCAAACCTTCGGCAATCGGCTTGCCATAATCCAGCACCGTCATACGGTCGCATAGCCCCATCATCAGTTTGACGTCATGTTCGATCAACAAAATGGTTTTTCCTTCATTCTTGATTTTAACCAGCAGCTCACGTAAGCCGAGCTTTTCGGTGGCGTTCATCCCGGCGGCGGGTTCGTCCAGTGCCAGCAATTGCGGCTCAGTCGCTAACGCACGTGCAATCTCCAGACGGCGTTGGTCGCCGTAAGACAGGTGGCGCGAGGTGCGCTCCGCAAAACGTGCGATACCAACGAAATCAAGCAACGCCATAGAACGCGCGCGGATGCCTGCCTCTTCACGGCGTGCCGCAGGATGCTTAAATACGGCACCAAATACGCCTTGATGGCTACGGACATGACAACCGACCATGACGTTTTCGAGAGCGGTCATTTCACCAAACAGACGAATATTCTGGAAAGTGCGAGCAATTCCCGCTTTCGCCACCTCATGTGGTGCCGAAGGTGAATACGACTTGCCAGATAGCTCAAAAGACCCTGTATCAGGCTGATACAGGCCAGTAATTACATTAAATAAAGTCGTCTTGCCAGCGCCGTTAGGACCAATCAGACCATAAATCTGGCCTTTCAAAATCTTGATGCTGACTTCAGACAATGCCTGCAGGCCGCCAAATCGCTTATTGACGCCGGAGATATTCAGAATAATTTGTTCGCTCATGAGATCTCCTTAGGCCGCCACGACGTCGGCTGACTTCGCAGGTTTATCGACATCGGTATCAGGCCGGTCTTCGTGTTTTGGCGCAGGCCACAAGCCAGATGGACGGGTCAGCATAATCACCACCATTGCCAGGCCATATAACAATTGACGCAATACTTCTGCGTCAATTAAGACCTTACCGAAAATCGCCATCTGGACCGGTTCTACCGTATGCCGCAATACCTCCGGCAATGCCGACAACAAGACAGCACCCAACACGACGCCCGGAATGTGTCCCATACCGCCCAATACCACCATCGCTAATACCGCGATCGACTCGGTCAAGGAGAACGATTCAGGTGACACAAAACCCTGGAACGAGGCAAACATCGCGCCAGCAACTCCCGCAAATGACGCACCCATCGCAAACGCCAGCAACTTGACGTTACGTGTGTTGATGCCCATCGCCTTGGCAGCAATTTCATCTTCGCGAATAGCAACCCATGCCCGACCAAGACGTGAGTGCTGCAAACGCACGGTGATAAAAATGATGGCGACACAAAGAAATAAGAACAAAAAGTAATACGCATTGACGGAAGGCATGCCGAAACCACCAAAATAAACCGTCGCGTTCGACCCACGTGCGCCAGCAAGCGACACGCCAAAAATATGGATCGGGTCAATCAGGTTGATCCCTTGCGGACCGTTGGTGATATTCACCGGTGCGTTCAGATTATTCATGAAAATTCGGATGATTTCACCAAAGCCCAGCGTGACAATCGCCAAATAATCACCGCGCAATTTCAAGGTCGGCGCGCCAAGGATCGCACCAAACAAACCGGCCAGCGCAGCGCCCAGCGGAACAATCACCCACAGCGATAAATGGATACCATTCTGGACGATTTCTGGCCCACAAATCATCACCAGAAAATTCCCCACTGCAGGATAAGTATTGACGAAGGATTCCAGCACCGACGCAAATTGCGGCGATGCCAGAAGACCGGTCATGTAAGCGCCAATCGCATAAAACGCGATGTAGCCCAAATCAAGCAGACCGGCAAAGCCGACCACAATATTGAGTCCCAACGCCAGCATAATGTACAGCAGCGCAAAGTCCATGATTCGGACCCACGAGTTACCGTACATGGAGGCTACAAATGGAAACGCCACCAAAAATACCGCCAGGACGGCCAAACTGCCATAGGCTTTCGCCGGATTTTGTTTCGTATCGAAATAATTAGCCATAAGTTTCTCCAGTCCCGGTTAAGCTCGATCGGCCACACGTTCGCCCATGATGCCGGACGGACGAAGGGTCAGTACGATGATCAGTACGATGAACGCAAAAATATCCTGGTAATTACTACCGAGAAAATTGCCGGTAAGATCACCAATATAGCCAGCACCCAGACTTTCGATTAGCCCCAACAAAATACCACCCAACATCGCGCCGTAAATATTGCCAATTCCGCCCAAGACCGCAGCCGAAAAGGCCTTCAATCCCGGTACGAAGCCCATTGCAAATTGGGCCGAAGAATAATTAGCACCCCACATCACGCCAGCGACTGCCGCCAATGCAGCGCCAATCGCAAACGTCATCACAATGACGCGATTGGAGTCAACACCCATGAGACCGGCAACCCGAGGATTTTCGGCAGTAGCACGCATGGCGCGACCCATTTTAGTTTTCTCCACCAGCAACACCAGACCGACCATCGCAACCGTCGCCAATATCAACAGCATGATCTGGGTCGGAGAAATCAGCGCGCCCAATATATGCACGGGATCAGATGGCATCACTTGCGGCATTGCCAGAGGACTGCGTCCCCATATCATCATCGCAAAAGTCTGCAACAGAATAGAAACACCAATCGCGGTGATCAACGGTGCCAGACGCGGCGCATTGCGTAACGGCCGGTATGCGATCCGTTCGATAACCAGATTGACGATCACACAGACCGGAATAGCGCCCGCAATAGCGATCATCAGTTTGACGATGCCAGGTAAGTCAGGCGCATAAGCCTGGATTAACTTCAGAATCGACAGACCAACCATCGCGCCGATCATTAAGATATCGCCATGGGCGAAATTAATCAGGTTCAAAACGCCGTACACCATCGTGTAACCCAGCGCGATCAAAGCGTACATGCTTCCCAGCACTAAGCCATTGATAATTTGTTGGATAAAGGTATCCATGATTTCCTTATTCTTAATATGATTCGATTCAAATCAGCTCACCTATACCGTCCAACACCGTAAGGAGCCCCGTAGGGTGCTGTTCATCTGTATAGCAAAAATCATTCC
>NZ_JASJXA010000095.1:0-3877 GCF_035018905.1 Glaciimonas sp. Gout2
TATTTACGATGTTTCGGAGATCAAGAACAGAATAATCACATTGCACAATATTAGTTTAAACGAACTCGCGAATTTTCTTAAAAAATCTGGATTGGCAGATTCGCGTTATCCATTGCGTAGCGATGGGGATAACATTTTTTACATCTCGGGCCCACCTATTTATATTGATTTGGTGACGCAAAGTGCCGAATTTATGGATGGCCGGATCGTTAATCGGGAGCGGCAACACATTGAAGTTATTAAGTTAAATAACACTTTTGTCACCGACCGCTCATATACGCGACGGGATGACAACATTATTATTCCAGGAATCGCTACAGTGGTAAATAATTTACTGGAAGGAGTGCAAAAAGAACTGACAACGGAAGTGCCGAAATCCATTAGCGGCACTCCGTTGAAGGATGCAAGAGTCGTAGACCTACCTCCGCCTCTTGATACCAATGCTCAGACTAATGCTGGAGTGAGTCGATCCTCAACAGCGACGCGTATTATTGCTTATCCTGAAACGAACAGCCTCTTGGTCAAGGGGACTCGCGATCAGATTCAGCTCGTTCGTCATTTAGTTGAAGCTTTAGACGAAAAAAAAAGACAAGTTGAACTCTCACTTTGGATTATCGACTTGCAGAAAGACGATCTGGATCAGCTTGGGGTGAACTGGCAAGGATCCTTTTCGCTTGGAGGTCAATTCGGTGCTGGTTTTAACAAGGGAACGTCCAGAACCTCGGTAGCCAGTTTAGAGGGATTGCAATTTATTGCATCAATCATGGCACTGGCTCGTGACAATAAAGCTCAAATCGTTTCTCGACCAGTATTGTTGACGCAAGAGAATACACCAGCGATGTTCGACAATAATCGTACATTTTATACGCCACTAATTTCCGAACGAGCAGTCGAATTACAGCACGTCACTTACGGCACGTTGATACACGTATTGCCACGATTTACAGCCGTAGACGATGTCGAGCTTTCGCTTAATATTGAAGATGGAAACGAAATTCCACCTAGTGAGGTAGCGCTAAACGGAGCATTGCCTACTGTCGGACGAACCAAAATTAGTACCGTAGCAAGAGTCCCAAAAGGGAAGAGTTTGCTTATTGGTGGCTACACTCGCGGTGAAAGCGGAAATCAAATTGAGAAGATTCCAATATTAGGTGATTTGCCTTTCATTGGTGGTGCCTTTCGGTACAGACAGTCGCATAACAAGAATACAGTGCGGGTATTTCTTATCACGCCTCGTGAGATTGATAGTGGCATTGATTTAGGCACAAAAAATATAGAACAAGAAATCGTATTGGATACCCTCATTAAAAGATTCGACAGGACGCCAGAAGTTGGTCGTGTAGAGCGAATGAATATTCACGATGGCGATTAATCCAACTTCAGGTACAGCTATCTCCACGCTATTTCAGGCGCAGACCCGACAGAAAGAATCGATAAAATCTGCCAGTGAAGGAATACCACAACAGCCAGAGTTTGAGAACGTGGATGAACAAACACCTGCAGCTCTTCAGCAAAAGCTGACGGACATGGCAGATGACATGGCTAGCGTCGCAGCGCAGTTTCGTAATCGCCGTGAATTGGAGCAGAAAGGAAATTTGTTGAGTGAAAGTTTCGAACGTGTTCTGGATGACGATGTAGTACCAAAAGCGAAAAAACTCATCGAAGTTCTATCGGTAAAGAATAGTGATATCGATATTCTGATGGAGCGAGCACGGGCTCTTTTTTTAGATGATAGCGATCTTTACCTAGTTCTGAAGGAGCTGTTAAAAAGAAAAGAATTATCACAGGTTCAGCGCACGCGGCTGGAAGCGTTGCTTGCGAAAATGGAAGAAAAAGCAGATTTAAAGATGCTAAAGGCTGGTATTAACTGTGCGTTAAAGGCGCGTTTGTTCGGCGCAAAGTTAGCGCTAAAAGCGTCCTTTTTAAGACAAACATATCGTCGATTTCTAGAAGGAAATAATCGTCCAGTGGGCGATTAGGAGGAATGGATTGCCAGTTATGGCTACAAAGAGCGACACGCGGTACTCAATTTTATGGAGGAATCCTTGCGTATTGATATCCAATCTGAAAATCCAAGCTGTGATCTTCTTGAGTTCAGTAATTTAGGTGCGCATATGACAAAGCTCCGATTGCTGCGAACTGCGGATCAAGAGTTTGTGATCTCCCTATTGGTCAAAAAATTGGTAATGCCACATGAAGAGGAGGAGGCGGATTGGTTGTTATTGTTATGCCGCATTGTGAGGAACCAATCGCCAATGTCTGAACTGCTAACTCAAACGTTTGGTCCGTTATGTATCCTGCAAAGTAGTCGTGAACGCTCTATTTTACTCAACGCTGTGCGCAGTGCGTACAAGCAACTACCAGACGCGTTATTCGAAAATGACCGCGGACTTTCTGACGCCGTTGCCGCGTTCGATCATACGATTGATTTGACGTACACAGCAGAATTGCTGGAGCAGCGGCAAGTGCGACCGCAACTGTAGAGGCGGGGTGATGATCTCTACATTACTCGCCAATACAAAAGCGCATCCAGAGTTGATCATTGTCATGCTAATGGTGATGATCATTGCGATGTTGATAGTGCCGTTGCCAATGTTCTTGGTTGATTTTCTAATCGCTCTAAATATTGTCATTGCAATCCTGCTATTTATGGGGTCGTTTTACGTCGACAGAATTTTAAATTTCTCGACTTTTCCAACGATCCTACTCATCACTACACTTTTTAGATTGTCTTTGTCGATCAGCACTAGTCGGCTAATCCTCACAGAGGCCGATGCTGGCGACATTATCAGTACTTTTGGACAGTATGTAATCGGCGATAGTTTGATTGTTGGATTTGTTATCTTTTCAATTATCACCATTGTTCAGTTTATCGTTATTACAAAGGGTTCAGAAAGGGTTGCTGAAGTAGCTGCACGTTTTTCGTTGGATGGAATGCCCGGAAAGCAGATGAGCATCGATGGAGATTTAAAAGCTGGCGTGATTGATGGTGATGCAGCCAAAGAACGCCGTAGCGTATTAGAGCGGGAAAGTCAGCTATATGGCTCTTTTGATGGGGCGATGAAGTTCATTAAAGGCGATGCCATTGCCGGGATTATCATTGTCTTCGTTAATTTTATCGGTGGCATTGGGGTCGGCGTAACGCAGTACAACATGGACATGTCAACTGCGCTGCAGACTTACACCATGTTGACTATCGGTGACGGACTCGTTGCTCAGATTCCTGCCCTGTTAATTTCCATCAGCGCCGGGCTAATTGTTACGCGCATCAATGGCGACGACTCCAATCTGGGACGTAATATCATGGGGCAGCTTTTGAACAAGCCGTTCGCGGTTGGTATTACCGCTGTTTTGGCAGTGGGGGTCGCTTTCCTACCTGGCTTCCCTGTTTTTGTGTTCCTTGGACTTGCGTTGACGCTGGGAGGATATCTTTATCTTGGATTTCGCCGAAAACGTAGCGCGCAGGAGATCGATAATGTCACCAAGCCAACACAGGATACTGAGACTGGAGATAGCGAGCAATTGGGTTTAATCGCCGACCTCGATAAGGTCATTACCGAAACGGTTACTTTCATTCTGCTAGTACCTGAGTCGCAAAAGAAAGAATTTGTTGACAATCAACTCGGCCAGCGGTTGCGCAGCCAATTCTTTATTGATTATGGCGTACGTCTGCCTGATTTTTTAATCCGCGGCTCAGAGCAAATGAAGGTTGATCATCTGGTATTACTAATTAATGAAATTCGTACTGAGCAGTTATGTATTCGCTTCGGAAAAATACGTCTGGTACACATGTCTGAGGAGATTACACGCCTGGGAATTGATGTTCAAATTGATCAAGATACAGCTCATCAGGACTGTCATTGGATTGATCCAAGCT
>NZ_JASJXA010000096.1:0-3856 GCF_035018905.1 Glaciimonas sp. Gout2
CCATAATGACATCTGCGAGTTCGACCTGACGGACTTCTTCTGCTTGCAGGCGCAACTGTTCGATTTGTTCTTGAAGTTCTCTGTATGTAGACATTTCTATGGCTTTCTTTCTGCTGTTCAGTGGCGAAGTATACATTAACCACGCGGTTGAGCGAGAGGCTAGATCAAATAACCGAGTAAAATTTCTGTCGTGAAATATCGAATATGTCTGCTTCAAGTAATTAAATTCAATCTTTAGATGGAGGTTTGTCTTTTTTGTTAGATAGAACGGCGTGGCAGTGGCATCAAAAAGGCGAGTGAAATAATCTTAAAATTAAACCTTAAATTCCTTTCGCCCCTCTCCGGCGACTCCCTCTAAAAATACACGATCGCTTTATTTATCTGTCGTTACGATGCTATTAACAAGGTTTTCTATATGATACGATTTTTGCTTAGTTTATTGGCTGCTGTAGGACTGCCGTTTGCTCCTGATGTCAGACCCGCCTTGGCTTTTTTACAACGTAAAGAGCAAGATGATGTCGCGCGTGCTCAATACGAGGCCAAAATAGACGCAATCGTCGATGGCTTAGTGCATCGCAGTGTTGCTCGAGGAGACAATACCTTAGACTTATTGTTGCTTTCAGGTGGCGGTCAGCACGGTGCCTACGGCATCGGTTTTCTACGTGGATGGCAAAGTCGTAGCAATGGCTCTATGCCTGACTTCGATTTGGTGACAGGAATTAGCACTGGTGGGTTACAGGCACCGTTTGCGTTGTTGGGTACGGCAGAAGCACTATCCCAGGCTGCGACCTTGTACCGCAACGCCACTACCGATTTCGCTCCGACGTTTGACTGGCTATTTTGGTTAAGACGAACCGGGGGATTAGTCAAGACCGAGCTATATCGACAGATGATTGAGCGCGAGATGAGCGGACGTATGAGTGCGCGATT
Organism: Glaciimonas sp. Gout2; assembly: GCF_035018905.1. Lineage (NCBI taxonomy): Bacteria > Pseudomonadati > Pseudomonadota > Betaproteobacteria > Burkholderiales > Oxalobacteraceae > Glaciimonas > Glaciimonas sp. Gout2. The sequence continues at coordinate 931 of NZ_JASJXA010000096.1, forward strand.
GCAGGCTCGCTTTTCTGAAGGTAGGCAATTGATCATCGGTACGACAGATTTTGATCTGGGAATTGGCCATCTTTGGGACATCGGCCGAGAATTGGCGGCACCAATAGAGGGGCAACGTCGGGTGCAACAGATACTACTGGCTACGACCGCTATTCCTGGTATTTTCCCTCCGTTAATCTTGGATGATCACCTGCATGCAGATGGCGGTATTGTATCTAACGTACTGCAGGTTTTGGATTTTGATGGTTACCGAAAACTAGCTGCGAGTCTAGTTACTTCTGGCGTAATGCAACCGGTTACTGTGCGTATTTGGATAGTTATAAATATGTGGACATATCCGCGCCCGGTATCAATAGATCCATCCAGTCGTCGGTCCATCGTCCGCCGTAGCAACCTGTTGATGTTTTGGACCCATCAACTTCAATACCTTGCCGGAATGAAAGATATGGTGCGTGCTGTGAACGCCGAATTACCCGGCTTACGACTTGAGATGCGGTACACGTCGATCCCGTCAGAACTTGCAAACGAACCTGGTGCGGCTGATTTATTTAATCAGGAATGGATGACGCGTATCGAAAAATTTGGATTCGAACGCGCCCAAAGTAGCCATCCGTGGGATGAGATAACCACGCCTTATGCCCGTCCAGTGCCCTCAATGTCACAGGAGGAACAGCTTCTCTTTTCAATCTTAGTTCAAAAGAAGTAAGGCAACACACTGGGGTGGGTGTTTTTTTAGTTCATTAAGTTATATTTTTGACTAGTATTTTTCACAATTATTTACTATTGTAAGGGAATAGGTCAGATCTATAGTGGGATCGAAATGCTGATTGAACGTTTTCGTCAAAATGTAGAAGTCGACCTGCGCGATCCCCATAGTACAAATAAAAGGTTGCTCTGGTTACGTGATGGATGTTTTTGGGCCTATACCGCAGAAAGATCGTTAAGTGCGTTGCCGTGGCAATTGCAGGTAAGCCGTAGCTAATTAAAAGGGAGTCTTGGTGCAACCAAGACCACGGTTAACATGTTAACCAAAGGGGAGTGTCGAAAAATGAACCGACTGTCCATATCGTGGATGAACATCGCTGCATTTAATTTAATACTATTATTTTTATCGGGATGCGCTCCCGTGACGCTTAAAACGGTTGATTTACAACCGCTTATTGCCACGACCGGTACAACGGTAAATAGTGGCTCGTTCGGCTTTTGCAGCGGAGAAGGGAAGACTCCCTCGACAACTTTTTCCGCCCCCGCAGAAACAGTCATGGTCGGTTACGATGATTTTTTTAGGGCAGGAAAACCACCTTTTGCTTGCGACGACGTGCGTGTTTCGGTGTTCAGAGGAGGCGTAAAATTTGACGTTAGTCAGTTTGATGCTATTGCTAGCGCTGAATTTTGGCTCGACACCACCAAATCGATCTCACGCAGTGATGGAAAATTAATGGAAACTTCTACCCCAATATCCTATGCGAACAGGCTTTGTATGGGAACCGAAATTTTCTCTTCCAAAATGCTGTGTGATTATTCTATGCTTTTACCGGTAGGCGAAACCATCAGCGTAGTGGTGTCTGATCAGGTACGTGATTGGATAAGTATGCGTCGAAATAATTTTGGATTTGTTCTTACCGGGCCGCGATCCGAGTTCTCTGCGCAAACTCCACCAAGAGATAACGATGCAAAAATAAGCTGGTACAGTAACTTTCGTTTACGCATTACTTATGAACCTGCGCTTAATTTTCGGATGGCGCAGTGATTTACGCAAGGTTTTTAAGGCACGAGATTCGTCCCTATACTTGACCGTAGTTTCAACGCCTAAAGTTGCTCGCCAATAAAAAAACGCCCCAAGGAGCGTTTTTTTAGGCAGAGCAATATAGCAAGACTTATTGAATTTTCGCTTTTGCGCGAAGTTCCTGTTGATATGCTTGCAATTTTTTCTGTTGCAGCGCTTCAGTAATTTGCGGCTTCACTTCTGCCAATGTTGGGATCTTGGCCGGACGTGACTCTTCCAGTTGGATTACGTGATATCCGAATTGGGTTTTGACCGGTGTATCAGTAACTTGACCTGGTTTCAAAGCAACTAGCGCATCCGAGAAAGGTTTGACGAAAGAAACGGGTGTTGCCCAACCTAAATCGCCGCCATTAGCTGCTGAGCCTGGATCTTTTGATTGCTTAGCCAGGTCTTCAAACTTTCCGCCAGCTTTTAACTTAGCGATGATGGCTTTTGCATCTGCTTCATTATCGACCAAAATGTGGCGAGCATGATATTCCTTGTCGCCAGCAGTTGCTTTAAATTTGTCGTATTCGGCTTTGATGTCAGCATCGCTAACTGGGTTTTTCTTGATGTAATCCGATACCAATGCGCGGATCAGGATTGACTGACGGGCGATATCGGCTTGCGCTTTTACATCTGGATTGTTGCCAAGGCCTTGTTTTTCAGCTTGCTGAATCAATACTTCGCGATTGATCAACTCGTCTTTAACCATTGCGCGCAACTGCGGAGAATCAGGTTGACCACCTTGTGCCGCCATTTGCGTAACCATTAAGTCAGCACGTGAAGATGGAATTGCCTTGCCGTTTACTACGGCAACGTTTTGGGCCAAAGCAGGTAATGCAGCTGCAGCAAAAAGAACCACCAACAAGCGAGCAGGTTTAAAAGTCATATTCGAATCCTAAATAGAATGGGGGAGTTGTAGAAGAGTAAAACAGAATATAGCTAGAAATAATGAAGTGTTCAATAAATGTGTAACTAAATTTTATCGTGCAATGATTATTTTCGCGTTTTTAAGCGTCTTTAATCTCCGATGGCGCCAACGCTGTGATCGCCAAAGCATGAATCTTATGTTGCATCATGTCATCCAAACAATCATACACCAGACGATGGCGATTTAACCGATTTTTCCCTTCAAAAACTTCGGAAATAAGCCGAAGG
>NZ_JASJXA010000097.1:0-3756 GCF_035018905.1 Glaciimonas sp. Gout2
ATCGTAAAGAGCTGTTCCTGAACTGGCTGGTTTTAACAAATAATTAGTCGTTTTAAATGCGCCAGCCAGTACGGCGAGTCCCAAATTTACAGGGGAAGGTGTCCAAATAGACGCCGCACCTAATCCTGTCGCAGCCTTATCAGTAAAGTCCACCATATTGTCATGATGTTGCTCGGGCGTTGTATCTGGCGTCAATTCACCTACAGACTTTCAATTGATTAGAAAATACATTAATAGCTGCTTCTTAAATATTGTATTGGTCCGATTACGTAACCCTCAAAAGTCGTCGGGTAAGTAATGATTCCATATCTCTTCTAACATCGACAATGACATGCACATACATGGTGTCTTGCCTTACTTCGTAAATGACGCGATTCATTCCAGATAAGACTTGCCTGTACTGTGTGAGATTTAGCTTTTCAATTTCACCTGGAATGCAACCAGCCTGCGGAAAATTTTGCAGATTACGAATGGCGTCTTTTATTTTCGCGTAAGTAGTGCGCCAAGTGTCAGCGGAAAAATTCTTGATAATATAGGCTCTGAGTTCTTTCAGATCTTGCTCAGCCGAATCGAGTATGACGACTCTGAAGCCCATTAGTGATCAGCCTTATCCAGTTCAGCGAACACATCCTCAGCGTCACGAAATTTACCTTGCTCAATTTCACGATTACCGAGTGCCAGAATTTTTAGCAGCGCGAGCGTTTCTTCTTGTTCTTCAAAGCTCTTCACGTCCATAACAACCAGCTTGGCTTCACCATTTTGCGTAATGAGCATAGGCTCACGATTTTCGGTGATGTCTTTGATAATTTCAGCGGCGTGACTCTTGAGGTAGCTGATAGGCTTTACCTGAGTTGAGAATTTCATGATCAGACCTCTATTGCAAATGAATGAGGACCAATTTTAGTCCTAATTAAGACTCATGTACATAGCCGGAATTCGTATTTTTACAATGAAATTAGTAGCATTTGCACCCGCGAAGAATGCAAATATGCAGGGACTGCCCGGACAGCTTGGACAGCTTGGACCGACTAAATCTTCAGCCTTGGAAGATGAACCTGCTCTGCACTACCCGTACCACTGCCGTCTGATCTTTCAACGAAATAACTTTTAATGACATTGCTATCATTGACAATCTTCATTGCTGGTTTGCAATCGCGGATGACTTCCAGATCGGCTTTGCTCGGTCTATAGCCCGTGATTTGTTCTGGACGGAATGCACCTGATAAAACTGCCTCCAGAAAAACTTGTGACTTGAATTCTTCGCTGCCAGTCAAGTGAAGTCGCTGCCATCCCTTCTCTACAGCCAATTTGATAGCGACCTTGATTTCGTCGTCCGTGCTACTCGCTATTTTTATTTGGCAACCATAGTCATAAATTTTTCCGCCACCATTCAGGTTGATTTGAAAACACATGCCGATCTCGGTTACAATCTCGTCCACCCCATTGCAATGCTCCGCAAATATCTCCAACAAAATCGGAATGTAGGTTCTGGAAAAAATCGCTTCGCGGTATTTTCTGCCGTTCTTGAAATCGGTAACCGTTGGTGTGCCCTTTAGAAGCGGACGCCCCGATCTGAAAGCTGAGTCCGGTTTGCTGACCGTTGGAACCGAGCGTAGCGCCAAGTCCCACGTTGCTGCCACTGTTGGTCGATTGCACATCGGTGGTGTTGGTGGCGGCGATCAAATGAATATTGCGCGCCGCGTCGAGGCTGATGTCGTGTGCTTGCAGTTTAGCGCCTTCCATGCGGATATCACCCTCGCGACTGGTAATGTTAATTGTGCTGGCTTGCGCTGTCGTGCCACGCGCTTGCGTTGCCCTGTTCTTGCTGTCCTGCTTGCTTTGACCTACACCCAGACTGACGCTGACGCCAAAACCCTCACCCTTCGCATCCGGATCAGGCGGTTTTTTGGCGAGTACATCTTGAGTCGCATGAATGCTGCCATTAGCGGCATCGGCCAATCCCGGCAATGCCGCCGACAGTTTGTAGGCGTCATAACCGGCTTTGAGGGCAAGTGCACCTTTGAGGCGATGATTGGACAATTCCTATCGGTGTTCATAATCCACTAGCAAGTTAGTTCCAAGATTGCGATTTTCGTTATTTGCGAGGGGCATTTCCTCCTGACTGATCGGTACTTTGAGGAAGATACCGATACTGATACTGATACTGATACTGATACTGATTTTATTGAACGTTTCTCTATTACCATTAGAAAAAAATAAACCTATTACTAGAATACAATATGTAATTCGACCAACTTAGTTGGTTCTTTCGCTGTACGCGAACGGAGCTGGCAAGCTCCAATTTTTAAACACCTCATTTAAAATCCATATCAACCAAACCGTGATATCGAGCAAAAGAACCATTTGATCGAAAGCACCACTCATTGCCACAATTCCCTTCATAGCATTAGCAATGCCGACTAAACTAACGAGCATTTTCATCCAGAGCATATGGTTCATTGTATATGCCCTGATACATAATTCTTTCATGCTTTTCTAGCTGAACTTCGTGATTATTCGGTACGCTGTACAAGTTCCAAATCATCTTCCTTCACTGTTAGCACTGCAAGCGAATCACCTACATTATCGACAAACTCGACTTCGTATTGCGGATGCATTGAGGCAAACACCATCAACACAGCTCCAGATGTTCCACTTGGAACATCTGGAGCAAGAGATCGAATTGATCTTACGACATCATATTCAAAGAATTTTGTTTTCATTTTTTGGTCGGAATGCCTGTTGTTAGTCTAACTATGCCGTCATTGTTGCGAATCCATCCAAATGTGACGTCAATCACTTTACCGTTTGCACCAGTGATAGGAATAATTTGATTAAATTTGACGCCTTGTTCAATAACACCTATCTGCACTGCTGAAGCTTCGCTAAAAATAATTTGATTGGCAAGCTGGTTGGCATTACTTTTATTAAATCCAAGGGCGGTGTCAAACCATGTTGCTTTGGAACCACCGATCGGATGATCCGTATTCAATAGATAGCGAGCTAATTTATCATCAACGCTTGCTCGCGTGGCTGCGAGCTCTATACCTGCACCTTTTGCCCCAAATATTTTTGCCAAAGTCCCGGTTAAATTCCCCACCAACTCAGGCATGGCAGCCAGCCCCAGCAATTCCAGCACTGTATTCTTATCAGCCCCCGCCAACTTAGCCTGATCAATATCCCTCGATGTCATTCCACCTAACAACGCTGTCTGTTGCGCGGTAATCTGCTGCAACTGTCCCGGATTGTCCTGGTACAGCATTTTTCTCTGCTCCAGAGCATCGACCGCATTAACAATACTATCTACCTTTGAGATACAGGAATAATCGTCACAGGATTTTCCAACATATTTATTGGCAACCGCGACACGGTCGTCAGCCCACGCCGTAGGATTCTTGGCACCATATCTGGCTTGCTGTTCCGGTGTCCAGGAACCATCGGCGTTACCGCTTAAGAATGGGTTGGCATGTTCTGCCGCCGTCGCCTGAAACATGGACGATGGTTTATTTTCTGCAATGAACTGTTTTGCCACCTCATCGCTTTTCCCGCCCTTTTGCGCAGCATCATCAACTACCCCATAGCCAGTTGATAGTAAGCGTTGATATGCCTCTTCGGGAGATATTTTTTCACCCGTTTTTTGCTCTAGATATTGTTGATACTGCGTAGCGCTATCCTTCGCCCATTTTCTCTCATCAGGATGCAACTGCCGATTATTTACATCAGCAATCACCCCCACATTCGCCCCAATCCCCGCAT
>NZ_JASJXA010000098.1:0-3672 GCF_035018905.1 Glaciimonas sp. Gout2
TTAACCGCGTAACAACATCGCAGGCGCAGCGGTCACGATCGGCCAGAATGAGCGGTCACGTTGACCAGAATACGCAAAGTTTCGTGTGTTCTATCGGTAAGCCGGCTTTTGGGCTTATTTCGGGAGGTTGTTTTGAAAGATGCTCTGTAGCCTTAGATGCAGCAAATTCGTTCGGTGACCTGTAGTTAAAAGGAGTACGAACAGAGGGTATTAGATAACGCGCCTGATCAGCTTTAACCAGTCCGGTAAAGCAAAATAGCGCATCCATCTCTACCGCTAATCCTTGCTCGGCTTTACCATCCTCGGTTTTTGCCGGCAGTGCGATCATTTCTGCAGTATCCATGATGGCGATCACGCAATTACCTCCCGGAATCATCCCAATAATAAATTTTCCAAGTGCATAAATTTCGGAGTGAAAGATTTCTTCAGTTAACGTTGGAGACAGTGGTTGCGAAGGGGAGGCATCAGTAAACCTTTCATGTATTGTCGGCGAAAAGCTCTGTAAGCCACTCACGACTCTGGCAATTTTGTCAAAATTCTCTGCATGGATAAAGGTAGATGTAGCCTCGAAGGTGGTGTGATTGGATGGATGGAACCGAACCCCGCTGGTAAAGCTGGCATGATTTTCGTTCACATACTTATTGACACTACCGGCTTGATGTATTTGTTCCGTAATTTTTGAAACGACGGGCGATCCCCACGAGCGCTCTTCGGAAAATAAATAATAGTCAGAAGGCGCATCGTTGTTTATTGAACCGGTTCGTATAATGAGGCCTGATGTTGCATTAAACACGGCTTTATAAGAGACATCAGCATGTTTGGCTTCATACAAAATTACTTTCGGCACAAACACTTCTAATTGCGCAGCATTACCTGATGCGATTAAGTTCTCTCGATCCCATAAAGGTAAATGCTCTAGGCCGTAATTGTATAAATTATATTTGCTGAGTTTAAGTTTATTTAACGCATTCTTGGATTGCAGTTTGTGGAGCGCATCTCCATTAAACCGATCATTCACACTTAATAAGAATTCCTCCTCATTAATTTCGACTTCCTGCATGAGTCGGATCTTTGGTATGTCAGGTGCAATTAAGGTCGCAAGTGCGAACTTTATCCGTTCAGATGGCGTTCCCAAACGCTCACCCGATATATTTTTTGTCTGCCAATTGTAGGAGCGCATCAGCGCTTGTCCAGTGGCAGATGGCCATGCCGAAGGAGACATATCAATCACACTATGCAGTCCCGCCTCACGTAAAACTGCGGGCGTAAGGACCTGGCTAGTTTTAGCTGGAAATTGATTAATAAATCCCGCCCCGATGCTCATTAATGTGCTGTCATGGCTGTGGTACGGCGTATGGCGAAAATCAGCATGCTCAATGTTAAGTCGTGTGCTGAACAAAGGATCAATATCAATTAATACCGCCTCGGCAAACCACCTTGTGAGTGTATTGAACCGGTTACGATCGGCTCCACTCAGCGAGAGCGCTGGCAATGCTAGCCGCTGAAGAACCGTCGCTTTGGTACGAACTGCAAATTTGGACAATTTATCCAGTGTAGGATTAGTGTCTAGTTCCGCGCTTACATGGTCGTGTACAAAATCCTCTAAGCTTTGCGCGCTAGATGATCCATTTATTTGTACTAAAGCACTGAAAAATAACTTCGCGACGTCGTTTTGCAGTTCTGCCTGCTGTTTGGCTGGCTGCGGTTCTGCAGGGTCAATCCGAGCGCCTCCGCCATCAGCAGAAAAACGATGGGATTGCATCGCATATTTCAACATCGCGTACTCATACTGATCCACCGATACCTTGTTTCCCCATGTACGTGGCATTAACGGCGCGAACGCGTCCAGAAGCTGATAAACATTTGAGATATGATCATTATGTCGCTGGAATGCGATACCCTTTAATCGCTCGTCTTGCGGGACGTTCGTAGGCCAGTGTTGGTAAGCGTTTATGCCGCTCAACATCGCTGCTTTGTCTATCGAAGCATAAGCCTGATTTGTAGGAGATGAGGATTTTGCGATGCTGGTAGTAACAGGAGTGGAACCCGGAGCTGCAGTTACCGTCGGTGCCGGGGGAGAGGAGCTTCTGATCAAAGAAGCAGATGTCTCTTGTTTAGCTTCATCATCTGGCGGCCGATATGGACTCTTCAAAAAGACAGGCGCATCCTTGGCTACCTGCAATAACCTCCGCGAACCCGGTAACTTTTGTAGGTGGTCGTCTATATGCTTGTCAGATTCTGAAAGGCTGTTTCCGATGTCTTTCAAGGTCGGTAAGTGCGACGGTTCGACCTTCGCAGTACTAGTGTTTTCGCGTTCGATAGGTCCCACCAGATACGTCCGTCCAGTTGTATTCGCCAACACAGGAAAGTGCATGCCAGGATGATCACGGTAAGCCGACCAAATTGGCATGGGATTAATTCCAGTGACTAGCCCTAAAACTGCATGGGCCAATTCTGTTTTACCGATTAGTGGGCGGATTGAGTCCTGCAATATAGGCGTGTTCATCTCTCGAATTGCCGCCGTTCTTTGTTGTTCCTGTTGTTGGGCTATCTTTTCAGCTTTATTTCTCACCCAATGCGTTCTTTGCGCTTTAGTCTAGGTGCTTTTGAATGCGGTGAATTCACGCGATGCAGGGACGTTTCAGAACCGTTACAGCTTTTGAATCGCGTACTGAATTGGGATGGAGTGCCAGGGCTAGTACCCTGTCGTCGAGCTGCGGAGCTCTTAAAAGAGGTTAGGGTTGAGGGAGTGGAGATGACGAGACCCATGAGCATCCTTTGATGATGTTAATAACCGGTAACTATGAACAACTTAGAGGTTGTAAAGCACTGACTTTTCTGCGCATGTTCACGGATATTTAATTGCGCTTTCAGTGAGGTCATGCCATTTAAAACTGCTCGGTGATAGCTGAGTGAAGATGGTAAAAATCAAAATGAGGTAGGCTGTTCGTCTCTTCTCATACCAACTAAAAAAGAATTTCATGTCCTTCTGAACGCAAAAGAAAGTGGTTCAAAAAAGTACGAGGCGACATTGTTTAATTGCGGTGGTTTATCTAAATTATCATTGCCATTTTCATCTGTCGTTAGGACGAGAACGAAAGTCTAATTTGTTATGCTCAAGAGAGAGCTGATATGCAACAAGCGACAGAAAACTGGAACGAACAAAGAGAATACTGCCAGTAGTACCGAAACCGTAATGTAGTGGAGCGATTCTGCGAATGTCACAAACCATGTAGGCTTGTACTGAATCAATATAAGTTACAACAAACGGGCTCAACGCATAGGTATATTCGCAACACTAGCAATAGCGATTTCGGTTTTTTAGTTAAAATAAAGTCGATAGGCCTTCATGAATTTTTGATATTGCATAACGACCTGACAGCTAACACACATCAAATCCATGGGTGCGACATCAGGTGTTTTTTTTGCGTCGGCTTGCGTCAAACAATTCACGTACCAGAAGTTTTTGGATTTGAGCATCTAAAGGGTTAGGTGAGGACTCGCGTTTATGTCTAAAATTTGATGGTTGAGCGTCTCCAGTGGGCAGTGTTTTCAACATGTGTTGAAGCCATGATACAAATATGTCGGGCATCATAAACGCCTTAATTTTTTCATCAGGTGGCCCTTCGAACAATTTTGTTACAAAACCATCAAAGCGTTCCTGATTGATAG
>NZ_JASJXA010000099.1:0-3529 GCF_035018905.1 Glaciimonas sp. Gout2
TTATATAGCTCTGTAACTTCACTCACTGATCATGGTTTTATAAAAATTGCTTACCGATCCACCAGGCAATTGCGGCAATAAATGCCGAGGCCGGAATCGTAAAAATCCAGGCCCAAACAATATTACTCGCAACACCCCATCGGACTGCCGACATTTTGCGCGACGCGCCAACGCCGACAATCGCACCGGTAATTGTGTGAGTAGTAGATACCGGCACACCCAAAATGGTCGCCATAAACAGAGTAATAGCACCGCCTGTTTCGGCACAAAACCCACCAACCGGCTTCAGCTTGGTGATTTTTTGTCCCATCGTTTTAACAATACGCCAGCCACCGAAAAGTGTTCCGAGACTAATAGCGCTATAACAAGATAAAATCACCCACCAAGGCGGCAATGAATCAGAGCCGTTTGAAACACCAGCCGCGATCAATAGCATCCAAATGACACCGATAGTTTTTTGTGCGTCATTACCGCCGTGACCGAGGCTATACATAGAAGCGGACACCAATTGCAAACGACGGAACCACTTATCGACCTTGCGTGGCGTTGAGCGTACAAAAATCCAGGACACCAGCACCATCATAATCGAGCCGAAAACAAATCCAAGCAACGGTGACAGAACAATAAAAGCGATAGTTTTAATGAGGCCAGAAGAAATCAACGCGCCCGTACCCGCTTTAGCTACTGCCGCACCAACCAAACCACCAATCAGCGCGTGCGACGACGACGAGGGAATTCCATAGTACCAAGTTAAAATATTCCAACAAATAGCGCCGATCAGTGCGCCGAACACAACGTAATGGTCGACCACTTCAGCGTGAATGGTGCCCTTTCCGACCGTGGCAGCGACATGTAGCTGGAAAACCGCGATCGCTACAAAGTTAAACACTGCGGCCATTGCGACAGCCTGTTGCGGCTTCAAAACACCTGTGGAGACCACCGTGGCGATAGCATTCGCGGCGTCATGAAAGCCGTTCATAAAGTCGAACACTAACGCCAGCGCAACAAGGAAAGCAAGAACGTAAATACTGATATGAAGAGTTTGCATGGAAAATTGAGTCGTTTTAAATACATCGAGGTGGCACGATAAGTATTGACACTTATTATCGTAGACGGCAGCTGAGTTAGCTGCCCCACCATGGCTCAGCACGTTATTTCAACCGTGCTGTGGCGAAAAACCTTAGGCGTTTTCTACGATGATGCCTTCAATGATGTTGGCGACGTCTTCACAACGATCCGTCACTGTTTCCAAAATTTCATAAATTGCTTTTAATTTAATCAACGTACGTACATCCGGTTCGTCGCGGAAAAGCTTTGACATCGCGGCACGCATGACATGATCCGCATCTGACTCGAGACGATCAATCTCTGCACAAATTTCCAGAATTTTTGTCGAGTTGTCCATGTTGTGTAGTAAAGCGACCGCTGACTTTACTTTTTCTGCACAAGCTAAACATAATTCTGCCAGGCGCTTTGCCTCGGGCGTAATTGCCTTAATATCGTAAAGCGAGATCGTCTGTGCTGCATCCTCTAATAAATCAAGGATGTCATCCATACGCGTGATCAGTTTATGGATATCGTCACGATCAATTGGCGTAATGAACGTCTTGTGCAGCATATCAATCGCTGCATAAGTAATCTTGTCGGCTTGTTTTTCGATGCTTTCAATGGCGTGGACCCGAATTTCCAGATCGTCGAAATTGGTCATCAATGCCACCATTTCTTTCGCACCCTTTACGCACAACTCGGCATGTTGGTTAAAGAGCTCAAAGAATTTGCCCTCGGTGGGCATCAATCGTGCAAACATATTTTCTCTCTCTTCTTCATTAAATCTGGATTAAATCTGTGCTGTAATACAAGGAACTCGTCAATCTAATGCCTGTTACCTGGCAGCAAAAATGATGCATCAATAAACATTACAACGTTATGCCAAGGCATTAGTCTCCACCCTGCGGAGCGGCAAGGCCACCGGCATAGTTCTCAAATTTTGTGTATTGTCCAAGAAACGTCAGTCTCAAGCTACCAATTGGTCCATTACGTTGTTTACCAACAATGATTTCCGCTGTACCTTTTTCCTGAGAGTCAGGGTTGTACACTTCATCACGATAAATAAACAAAATAACATCAGCATCCTGTTCAATCGCACCTGATTCACGCAAGTCTGACATGATCGGACGTTTATTTGGACGTTGCTCCAAGGAGCGATTCAACTGAGATAACGCGATCACCGGGCACTGTAATTCTTTCGCCAAGCCTTTTAAATTTCGTGATATTTCAGAAATTTCAGTAGCACGATTTTCACCTGCCGTATTCCCTGACATCAACTGCAAGTAATCGATGATGATCAATCCTAACTTACCGCACTGTCGAGATAACCGGCGCGCACGCGCCCGAAGTTCCATTGAGCTTAAGGCTGGCGTTTCATCAATATATAGCTGTGCATCATTCATTTTTTGGATTGCATGCGTCAAGCGTGGCCAATCCTCATCATTCAGTCGTCCCGTACGCAGACGATGCTGATCAAGTCGACCAACAGAGCCCAGCATACGCATCGCTAATTGCGTGCCGCCCATTTCCATAGAGAACACGGCAACTGGCAGTCCACTCTCTATAGCGACAGTCTCACCAATATTGATAGAAAACGCCGTTTTTCCCATCGATGGGCGGCCAGCAACAATAATAAGGTCGCCAGGCTGCAAGCCAGATGTCATTTTATCAAGATCAGCAAAGCCGGTTGGTACCCCGGTAATTTCGCTTTGATTGTCGCGGCTATATAGTTCGTCAATGCGCTCGACAACCTGAGTCAATAAAGGTTGGATTTCTTGAAAACCTTGTGCGCCACGCGAACCCTCTTCGGCAATAGCAAAAATCTTCGACTCAGCCTCATCCAGCATCTGCTTCACTTCTTTGCCCTGCGGACTGAAAGCCTGGCCCGATATTTCATCTGCCACTGTAATCAACTTACGCAAGATGCCACGGTCGCGCACAATTTCGGCATAGCGGCGAATATTAGCGGCCGAGGGCGTATTTTGAGCCAGCGCATTGAGATAAGTCAAACCGCCGACCTCCTCTGCCTTGCCGGTACTACCAAGCGACTCAAATACGGTAATGACATCCGCTGGTCTGGAGTTATTGATCAACTTGACGATATGTTGAAAAATAATGCGATGGTCGTACCGATAGAAGTCGTCTGCACGAACGAAATCGGCGATTCTATCCCAAGCGGCATTATCGAGAAGCAACCCGCCCAAAACGGATTGCTCCGCTTCGATTGAATGGGGTGGTACGCGTAGTGAATCTAACTGTGGATCTGAAGGTGGCATGGCGCGAATTATACCTGCTTACAAGTTTAGCTCTGTTGCAGTAAACCAAAAAAAGGACAATAAAAAAGCCGGGAGAACCCGGCTTTTTAACATTTCAACAAATACTCGTAGCGCACTCAATCAAATTAAGCGTGCTCGCCGATCACAGCAACAGTCACGTCAACCAGGACGTCAGTGTGCAAAGATACAGCAACGGCGTGGTCGCC
>NZ_JASJXA010000100.1:0-3293 GCF_035018905.1 Glaciimonas sp. Gout2
CATTATTTCGAAAATAATACCCTATTTTTTTATGAAATAATTTTATTTCGGGACTCGGCGATGGTTTTTATTGGATCGCTATGAACAACGCTGCGGCGTTACAACTTCGGTGACGCAACCATGTCAGTAATGGCCATTTCGAAGGTAGTACATTGCAGCGCCACTTCGACAATATTGCGAATAATTAATTGTTCCTGGTCGACATTCCATGCGATGACGAATTCGAGTTCTGGCATTGCCAATTCGGGCAATAAGGGTACAAGTTCTGATCTCGCAAGGTGCGAGCGCACCAGAATTTCAGGTAACAAAGCGATACCTGCACCGCTGGAGATAATAGCAATTAGCGCCATGATGTTGTTGCAGGTACCGATTGCATCCCTATCTACGCCTTGCTCGCGTAATACGTCCATCGTCATTGAATGGCTGGCTGACGGTTTCGACAAGGACCAAATGGCATGTGTTTCCAGTCGCTCGCGCAATGTTGCCGAGTCTGGATACTTGCCTTGAAGTGCGGGCGCCATCATCCAGCACATACGCACTGTGCCCAACGATTCTGATCGAATATTCGGGCCTACCGCCGGCGCGGCAAACAGGGCGACGTCCAGCTTGCCGATTTCAAGGCGTTGACGCATTGATGTGGTCAGATCGATTTCAATTTGATATACCACCTTGGGCATCAATTGGCGCAAGTTAGCAATGAAGGTTGGAAACCAACTCAACGCCGCGATCTCTCCCGCACCGATACGAACAGTGCCACTGGCAGTTTCGGCATTGTCCAGGTCACCAACTACGCTATCGAGGCGGCGCAATAATGGCTCAACCATTTGCACCAGTTCGCGGCCCTGGAAAGTCAATTCCATGCGCCTTCCCTGACGCCGGAACAGCGCCACACCCAAGGCAGTTTCCATTTCACGCACGCGCGCCGAGATTGCTGGCGGCGAGGCATTCATTTTCAGCGCCGTGGCGTGAAAAGTGCCAAGCCGGGAAATCCAGCACAGGGTTTCAAGATTGAGGAGTGTGACGCGCTTCATATAAACATTATGTGAATCTAATGTGAATTAAAACTAGGTTGGTCTGCTACTAGCCCAGGTCGGCCCACATGGCACTGACATCCGATGATATCGAACCCATCTGAAGAGGCAAAGCCGTGCAATAACGTCCCGCATTGAAAATCAAGGGCTCGCCATCGTGGTAAGAAACCTTATGCACCCGACCGACGAACAATACATGATCGCCGCCATCAATGGTGCTTTGAGTCTCGCATTCGAAACTAGCCAGCACGCCATCCAGCACCGGCGAGCCACCCAATCCCTCCTCGTACGCGAGTCCACCGTATTTGTTTTCATTGGGCGTCGCGAAGCGTTGTGACAAATCGGATTGACCCACGCCGAGAACATTGATCGCAAAATGCCCCGATGCCAAAAATCCTGGCAGCGAAAGCGCGTTCCGTCTGATACTCCACAACACCAACGGCGGGTCCAACGATAAGGCCGAGAAGGAATTTGCCGTCATCCCCTCCAATTTTCCGTCGGGTGCGCGCGTGGTAATAACAGTCACGCCCGTAGGAAAACGGCCCAACGCATTTCGTAGCTGTCGAGTGTCATGCTGACCGTCCAGATACAAGTGAGTCACCGCCATGATTGCCCCTTAACGTCGAGGGCAAACGCAACCACATGCAAAGGAATTGACGACGGGGCGATCATGATCTTGCTCTTAGCCATTGACCACATTGACCAGAGGAAGTACTTTTTCGGCCATCAAGATCATAGAGTCGCGCGCCAGTTCGCGGTCAGTCCAGTCGACACCTGCATACAGCATCGTACCAAATTGGCCAGTGACTTCTTGCAACGCATGGATCTCATCGGCGACCTTTGACGGCGAACCATAAATGACGAGTTGCTTCATGACATCTTCAAGGGTCACGCTGTCATCGGACATTTTAGGATCGCTTTTGAAAACACCCAGCGAACCACGGCGTTTCAGTTTATTGAACAAAGAACGGTAATAGTAATAATAAGGACCATCGGTGCCTAACGCATAAGCCTCGGCGGTAGCATCATCCTTCGCCACAAACACGGTCTTGGCGACGCGCCAGTTCGCAGGGTCGGCTTCCCGCTCCGCCCGTGCGCAACCTTCGACATACTTGGTCCAATGACTCTTGACCCACTTCGGCTGCAAGAAATTGGCTGAAATAGGATCCCAACCACGCGCTGCGGCTTCGGTAATACCTTGCGAAAATGGCGCGACGGCTGTCACGACAATCGGCGGATGCGGACGCTGGAGCGGCTTCGGAATCGACCCCATCCCGGTCTCCGCGATGTAAGTACGTTCCGTCGATATATTCCAGTGCTCACCTTTGAGATTGTAAGGCGGCTCAGTCGTCCATATTTTCAGCAACTGATTGATCGACTCCAAAAACATCGCAGGACGTGGCAAATCGAAGTTGCCATAAGCTTCAGCATCCGAAGGCAGCGCGCCCGGGCTAATCCCGAGGATAAAACGCCCACCCAGCAAATGATCCAGCATCGCGATGTGACTAGCGAGAGTCACAGGATGGTGATTCGGGAGATTGAGCGTGCCGGTTCCCAGCTTCATTTGCTTGGTCGCATCGACCAGCGTTGCCAAAAACAAAGCGGATGAAGTGATGTTTTCTTCCGGATCAGTCGCGTGCTCACCTACATAACCTTCAACGAAGCCCAACTGATCAGCCAAAATAAAAGCTTCGCGGTCCTCGCGCAGGGAAATTTGCCAATCTTTGCCAATAGGATGCATAGGCATCGTGAAAAATCCGAGTTTCATCAAATCTCCTTTAATCTTTATATTTATATTTATATTCAATCTATATCGCTTAGAGCCAGTTTAGGCAAGGCAATAGATAAATAAAAGACACTTGATTGGACCGTAACCAATCAGTTTTTCTGATGATTTGGATTATTAACTAAATCGCAGGGTTGGTTGACCGCCTAAGCTGTTGAGGATTAAACGTGTAAAAAAGGCAAAACCGCGAGTTGGATGCCAAGCTAGACGATGGTCCATACGCAAAATGGTTTCTGCAAGGGGCTTTGGCAACGCAGACAGTGCCCAGAAGTAGGAAAAGCAAAAGCCGTCCTGGGTTTTGTTAAATGTCAGTCTGTCCGTTCAGTCCTGACGCAAACGCGTCCCGGCAAGGCGTGCCGACGCAGACAGCACGCTAGTGCGGCAAGGAAGGCACAACGTATCTTGGGGGAGGTTAAGACGGTCGCCAAGTCAGCCAACGGTCCTGACGCAAACGCGTCCCAGCAAGGCGTGCCGAC
>NZ_JASJXA010000101.1:0-3203 GCF_035018905.1 Glaciimonas sp. Gout2
GGCCGCCGAGAGCCAGCGGCAAGACGACATAGCGAAACTCCTTGAATATGCTGGCGCCATCCATGCGTGCCGCTTCTAAAATTTCACGTGGGATTTCTTTGAAATAGGAATACAACATCCAGACCATGATCGGCAGATTTGATAGTGTAAAAATAATGGTTAATCCCCAACGGGTATCGAGTAATCCAAATTTTTGGTACAGAACATAGATCGGCACCAATACACCGACCGCTGGCAACATCTTGGTGGAAAGCATCCAGACCAAAATATCTTTGGAGCGCTTGGTCGGTGAGAACGCCATCGAATAGGCAGCTGGTGCGGCAATTAGCAGACCAAGAAGCGTTGATCCCACGCTGGTGATGATCGAATTCATTGCGTATAGCAAGTAGTTGCTACGCGCCTGAACTTCAATAAAATTTGCTAACGTTGGTGAGAAGAAGAGCTCGGCTGGAACCGCAATCGCTTGCAGTTCCGTTTTGAACGCCGTTAATCCTAACCAAAAAATCGGAAAAAAAAGTAGCAGGGCGAGTAACCATGCCATGGCAGTACGGCCGACAAGGGCCACTTTATATGCGCTGGTATACGTTACTGCTGGTGCTGCAATAAGGGGTTTCGCTTTGGTCATTGTTTGCATGGCCAGCTCCTATTTATCTAAGTTCTTGCCGATCAGGCGAATGAAGAAAATGGCTGCGATATTTGCTAGCAATACGGCAAACAAGCCACCAGCAGAAGCCACACCGACATCAAAACTAGCGAGTGCCTGTCTGAATATCAAGAAAGCGACGTTGGTCGTCTCGAAGCCTGGACCGCCGCCGGTGGTCGTAAATATTTCTGCAAAAATGGACAGCAAGAAAATCATCTCAATCATGATCACGACCGCAATTGAACGTCCCAAATGGGGAATGTAAAGGTAACGTAATTGTTGTAAATAATTAGCGCCGTCCATCCGCGCCGCCTCTAACTGTTCTCGATCCATCGATTGCAAAGCTGTGATGAAGATCAGGCAAGCAAAAGGCAGCCATTGCCAGGCAATCATGAGAATGATGGAAAAAAGGGGATATTCCGATAGCCAGTCAATTGGACCAAAGCCGAAAAAATGGCTGATCTGTGCAAACAATCCATAAATCGGATTCATCATCATGTTCTTCCACATCAGCGCATTGACTGCCGGCATGACGAAGAACGGCGAAATAAGTAACACGCGAACAAATGCTCTGCCCGGAAAGGGCTCATTGATCAGCAACGCTAACGCGATGCCAATCACGACCGTGATGCCCATCACCGAGAATAGAAGAGTCAGGGTGTTTTTTACCGCCGGAATAAATGCATCGTCGGTAAAAAAGTAATGGTAATTGTCGAGTCCGGCAAACGGGTGTACACCCGGCTCGAGCAAGTTATAACGCAATAGTGAGAAATAGATCGTCATCGCGAGAGGGACGATCATCCAGACGAACAGAGTCGTCATCGCAGGCGTGAGCAGAAGCCGCGCTGTGAGTCGTTTCATGGTGTACTCGCACGTAAAGTCGGAGGCGGCCCGCAATCCATGGCCAGCCGCCTGCGGTCAATCGGAATAATCCTTCAGTGTTGGAGGATTATTTGTAATAGCCGCTCTTACGCATTTCGCGATCGGCTGCTTGTTGCGAAATTTCCAGCGCTTTGTCGACCGATTCTTTGCCCAGCAAGGCTGCGCTCAGTTGTTGCCCGGCCATGGCACCAATCGACTGGAACTCAGGGATAGCCGCAAACTGCACGCCGACATAAGGCGACTGTGGCAAGGTGCTGTGGTTTGGATCGGCTGAGTAGATCGCTTTCTGTTCCGCTGCTGCAAATTTAGCGACTTTTTGGAATTCAGGATTGGCGTAAGTGGATTTGCGGGTGCCAGTCGGAACGTTACTCCAACCGGTTTCTTTGGCCACCAAAGCAATATATTCCTTCGACGTTGCCCATCGGATAAATTTCTGCGCAGCATCGACGTGTTTGGAGCTCTTTGGTATAGCCAAAGACCATGCCCACAGCCAGTTCGCACCTTTGTCAGTCACTGCGACCGGGGATTGAGCAAAGGCCACTTTGTCAGCGACCTTGCTTTGTTTTGGATCGGTAATGAATGAGGCCGCAATCGTGGCGTCGATCCAGATTCCGCATTTACCTTGATTGAATAGGGCTAAAATTTCGTTAAAGCTGTTGGAAGATGAGCCTGGAGGTCCATAGTTTTTTAGCAGATCAACGTATAGGGTAACGGCTTTTTTCCACGGTTCGCTGGTGAATTGCGGCTTCCACTTCATGTCAAACAATTGTCCGCCAAACGAGTTCGCCATGGTCGTCATAAAGGCCATGTTATCGCCCCAGCCAGGTTTGCCACGTAAACAAATACCGTACACGCCATTGGCAGGATCATTGATTTTAGCGGCTACCTCACGAATGTGATCCCACGTCGGACGGTCTTCAATGGTCATTCCTGCCTTTTTGACCAGATCGGAACGATACATAATCATGGAACTTTCACCATAGAATGGCGCGGCATATAGCTTGCCGCCGACTGATAAACCTGTGCGGATTGAGGGTAAAAGATCGTCGACGTCGTAGCCAGCGTCTGGTTTCAACTCAACGAGCCAGTCTTTTTTACCCCAAATCGGTGCCTCATACATCCCGATCGTCATCACATCGAACTGGCCGCTGCCTGTGGCGATATCGGTCGTGACACGTTGGCGCAAAACGGCCTCTTCTAACGTGACCCACTTTAATTTGATATCAGGATTGGCTTGCTCGAAGAATTTCCCTAGTTTGGCCATCTCGATCATATGACCATTATTGACCGTAGCAACCACCAGATCGACGGCAGACGCATTAATAGTGACTTTTGCAGTTGCTGCGAATAGGCTGACGCACAACGCGCTTCTAGCGATGAATTTCATACTTGTCTCCGTTTTGATTTATTTTTGGGTACTGGGATGATATTAGCACTCAGTTCTGATACGCCTTGATACTATAAGGTCAAAGCCCGATACTTTTTTGCGAGTATTAATATCGGAAGAACATAATTAGTAGCATTAGTTGTGATGTTTTTAACAGCTTTGGCTGAATCGGATGGGCTTTTGAATAACAGCCGAAGTCGCTGTGTCTATGAGGCTCTGAGGACGGAGGAAGTAATTTTTATTATTGACTGTCGATTGTTATCAATCGTATCGTTTGGTCGGGTTTTCGGG
>NZ_JASJXA010000102.1:0-3164 GCF_035018905.1 Glaciimonas sp. Gout2
AGATAAAACACACTATCAAAAATGGAATAATGCGCCAGGTTATCTTGCGATAGGCTGCCTCTTCAAATGCTGTGGTACTGGACGTGACAAAACTACTGGCTACGGACATGCTTTGCTCCTGTTAGGATACGAGATCCATTGATGGACCAGTTCGCATTCGTCTATGCTCGCGCTGAACTGGAATCTGCCGTGCAACCCGCTTGCGCTTCTGTTGAAAGCGATGCAGTGTTGACTGGCCTTTTATTTTTATAAGTGTTGCGGCTATTTTTGATTAAATAGACGCAACGAGGCCGGAGCAGGAGTCAATTGACCGCGCTCCAACGTAAATGTACGAAGGATTAAATTGCCTGTTTGGACAAACCTGTGCGCTACAAATCAGGCCATGCTTTACGTTGCCGCACACCCCTCTTTGAAGTTGGCAATCTTCTTAGTCAAGCAAGGCTTCGTTCCATGTATGCACAGTTTGCTGTTGCTCGCCCAGTTTCTCGATTCCGAGTTTGACGACGTCACCATTTTTTAAGAAAACCTGCGGTTTCTGTCCCATGCCAACGCCTGGTGGCGTGCCCGTTGAGATAATGTCGCCAGGATAAAGTGTTGTGAACTGGCTGATGTAATGCACTAGAAATGCGACATTAAAAACCATCGTTTTGGTATTACCGTTCTGGTAGCGTGTGCCATTGACGTCCAACCACATGGAAAGGTTTTGTGGATCGCCAACTTCGTCGGCGGTAACCAGCCAAGGACCCACCGGCCCAAACGTGTCGCAGCCTTTGCCCTTATCCCAGGTGCCGCTGCGCTCAATCTGGTATTCACGCTCGGATACGTCATTTATCACCGCGTATCCAGCGACATAGCTAAGTGCATTTTCCACCGTGACATAGCGCGCTTTGCTGCCGATAATCACGCCCAACTCCACTTCCCAGTCGGTCTTGACCGAATTTTTCGGCATGACGATCGGATCGTTAGGGCCGCCAAAGCAGCTCGACCATTTATTGAACAATACTGGTTCAGATGGTACCGGCAAGCCAGATTCGGCCGCATGGTCACTGTAATTCAGTCCTACACAGATGAATTTACCCAGGCCTGTAAATGGCGCACCAAAGCGCTGCGGTGCAGGCACTTCCGGCAGCGTTGACAAATCGATTGCCTGCAATTTTTTCAGGCCAGCCGGGGATAATACTTCTGGACTGATATCGCTAATGATCGATGACAGATCGCGAATTTTCCCGTTAGTGTCCATCGCTGCTGGTTTTTCCTGACCTTTGGGGCCGTGACGTAATAATTTCAAAATATGCTCCTGTTTCTAATGCGTTTATGGATGCTCAATCGATTTGACCGGCCACTATTACGGTTACCTGAATGACGATTAGTTTGACCAGCCACCGTCAATAATTTGGCTGGTCCCGGTCGTGAAGGAAGATTCATCCGAGGCCAGATACAAGGCCAGCGCGGCGATTTCTTCGGCTTTGCCCAGACGTCCGATTGGCTGGCGTGCGACAAAGCCTTGACGCACTTGCTCATCACTTTGACCGCTGGTGTGAGACTGTTCAGCGATACGTCCGCGCAACGACGGCGATTCTACGGTGCCGGGACAGATGGCGTTACAACGAATGCCCTTTGAAACGAAATCGGCAGCAACGGATTTCGTCAATCCGATCACCGCGGCTTTGGTTGCGCCGTAAGCAAACCTGACCGGCACACCCTTGATGCTGGAAGCGGCAGATGACATATTGATAATCGAGCCACCACCGTTAGCCAGCATGCCGGGCAGGAAGGCGCGAATAGTCCGATACATGGACCCGACGTTGAGATTGTAGGAGAAATTCCACACATCTTCATCGCATTCCAAAATAGTGCCGTGGTGAACAAATCCGGCGCAATTAAACAGGACGTCGATGGTGCCAAATTCTGCTGCTATGGCTTTGACTTCTTCGTTATTGGTCACGTCAAGTTTACGCACGACACAATTTGGCAGCGTTGACAGTTCGGCTAATAGTGTTTCATTGATGTCAGTGGCGATCACGTGCGCGCCTTCGCGCAGGAATGCCTCAACGGTAGCGCGGCCTATACCTTGTGCAGCGGCGGTAATCAATGCGGTTTTACCCGCTAAACGATTGGTCATGAAGGACTCCTTAAAAATGAGATAAATACAAAGACGTATTTTTGACGTAAATGCTGAGGCAAGTCGCCCGGGCGATGGTCGTTATAAAGTTACCAACAGCCCGTGCTAACGATTTGAAGGCGGCGATAAAGGAGTGTTTAGGTGAGTGGCAGATGTGATGCCGCGGCATCGGCGCTGTGGGTGGCATTTTGGTAGCCCTCACGTACGCGCAATAAATGATTGCGCATAGACAGTGCGGCGCGCTCTGGATCGCGCGCTTGCAGCGCTGCCAGAATATCGCGGTGATCTTGAAGACTGCGCTCCAAAACGGCTGGAATACGGGATGTAATAGAGCGACTTTTTTTGCCCAATACATACAAACTTCCGGCAATACTTTGCAGGAAAGGATTATTGCAGGCTTCAATAATGACCTCATGGAATGCGACGTCGGCGGCCGCAAAAGTGGCCGCATCACTCAACAAGGCGACTTCATCCTCTACCGTAGCTGCCAGGAAAGCCAATTGCTCTTCACTAATATGCGTTGCTGCCAAAGCGGCTACGCCGCTTTCAATAATGATGCGCGAATCGAATAGTGCATCGAGACTGCCAGCGTTAAGGTCGATAATCATTTCTAACGGTTCAAGCAATTCACGCGGATGCAGAGAACCAACGAAGGTCCCTTCGCCCTGCCTAATGCGCAATAAGCCTAATAATGACAAACCGCGGATTGCCTCTCGCACAGCTGGACGACCAACTCCCAACATAGTCGCCAACTCACGCTCTGGTGGCAATTGCTGCGTTGGCTTGAGCTGACCGGTACGTATCATCTGCAAAAGTCGCTGCGCTACCTGCTCGGAAACGGAGGTCTGAATAATAGGATCGAATGACATATTTATAAATTAGGTTCCGCTTACCAATTCAATGGTAAGACCAATAAACGAAGACTATGCCTGAAATTTCAGCCTGTCAACTCCGATGCGTATTTTTGAGAGAAATTCGAAAGGAGACGAAAGTACTAAAAAATGGACGCTCAGACAAAAAAATGATGGAAAAGGCCGTGATT
>NZ_JASJXA010000103.1:0-2676 GCF_035018905.1 Glaciimonas sp. Gout2
ATTAGCAACTTATCAGATGCATCGATGTGCGATAGGAGTATTTTTAATACGAAGAATGGTATTTGAGATAGGATTTCATGTTGTGCACGCTATTTCTTAAATACGATATCGGGATGCCATATTGAAATTACACTAGCCCGCCGAACAATACTGGAGAGCCTACATTGCATCGGAGAATTGGGTGGATGGCGTCAAGCAGTGCCATTGCAAACGAACTAACTGAAGCAAGGCTTGGCAATATAAATCGCCATACTGAAAAACTTCATTTGACCTGATAATCACCGACATTAAGTTGGATAACTGGCAGGCCAAGTAAGAACCGCCGCGAATAATTATTGCTATTCGCTGCTATTTTTATAAAATAACTCACGTGCCAAAAGTCTTTGAATCTGGGTATTCATGTCGTTGGGCGACGTCTCACGCTTATGTCTGAATTCTCCGTGCTCAACAATATTCATGGGTAATACTTTAGACATGTACTGACACCATGCAATAAATATATCAGGCATCATAAATGCACGTACTTTTTCATCAGCAGGCCCTTCGAATACTTTTTTTACAAAGTCCTTAAAACGCGCTGAACTGATTTCACCGCCTTCAATTCCTTCGGGTAGATGCTGCTTTAAGCTGTTCGGCAACACAGTCCTGAAGTGCTGTAGAAAACTAGGCTTCACTTCTGAGATATCCTTCGCATATTGTATGAATGCGGCCTGCGAACTGAGTATCGCGTCGGCATTACGCCGCATTCCATCTTCCGAGTAGTAACCATATTTTGATCTGTCAGCATTAAGGTAAATTTCCTCGACGCTATTCGGAATGGCTAAATGTGATAACTCATGTTGCAAGGTCTCCTGCAGCTGACCGGCTCTATTGATTGGCGATAAAAATGCTGATGTGGTCAGGTGAAGCTTACCTCGCTTCGGGCCATCTTCATATGTGTATGCCGTGATCACGCTAGCAAATAACGAAGCTTCCTGGGGAACGCCATCCGCATGTTCTTGCGGATTATATCGGTACTGTATGCCCTCCGGACTGACCGAAGCCGATATAACACAAATTATATCGGTCCTGATGGGGTTAGTCACTTTCTTAAATCTCACCAGTATTCGTTCTACTTTCTGTTTATAAGCATCTGTTAGCCCTTCAGGTTTTACGTGAAAAAATGCAGAGGCGTGCATCCAGAATTCCAGAGGAGAGTCTTTCGACCAGTTAGCCAACTGTTCCGCAAGACGATGACTATTGACGTAGGCGGTATTAATGTCGTCTGCAAAGTATGGCCCATACATACTACTTATTTCAGATATACCTCTTGCATGTGTCTTGAATGTCCAGCCGCCAACCTTGGCAAAACTCGACGTTAAAGCAGGACCAAATACTGTTCTCCATAGGCGGGTTGTGACGCTTTGCTGTGGCATGACGTAATCGGTTTGATAGTTATTATCCAAGTGGTCTAATATTATTTTTTTTCGCCATAAACTTTTAGGAGTTGACGATAAGTGTGCTGATTTTCGCAGAGTTGCAGACTCGTATCACAGACCTCGTTAAGCGCCTCGGTCTCTCCTCCAAAATCGTCAAAGGATTCTGCAGCTAACTGCGACTTCATTTTGTCCCAAAAAATCTTAACGCCGTCCAACTGATACTCAGTTAAAGTATTACCTCCCCAATCTAAAGACTTCATTTTATTTATTGTCTCGGACAAATCTAAATCCGGGTTATCGGTCATACGGGTGATTAAGGCGTTGAAATGTCGTGCCAGTTGGGGATTCGCAGGGAATGCACTTTGAATTTTTTCAGCATCGCGAACAATTTCTAGCCGCAATAGCGAACGCTCATAATAAGGACGTGTTTCAACATCCAATGCAACCAGTCGCCTTATTGCAGTTGTGCGCTCGGACTCCGACGGTAATGCTACAATGTTCAGGCCCTCCGTGCTACAACTTGCTTGGAGACTATCGGGCAGTGCACGCCGCAACCGGCATCGCTTTTCGTCAAATTCGTCGTTGGAGAGCACTTCAAATGCATTTTTTCGGTCTGGGCCGTGGCGATATCTGGTGCGCCCACTTTTATCTTGAAAACTAAAAATAAATTGCTCGCTATTAGTATTATCAGCGTACATGATTGGCTCTGACCATCCTTCAGGCAAATTGAAGCCTCGTTGTAACGCCTCCTGATAAGAAGTTACACCGCTCGGAAGCGTGGGCTTAGGCGTAATCAAATGATTATTCGATATCTGCCAAGTGGCGCCGTCATATTGCATATCAAGGCGCAGGTCTTCCGGCATCGACTCGCCAATAATACAGCGCTCATTAGTTGGTAGTAATTGCCTCTCAACCAAATAAAATTCATCTTCAATTTTGATGTATTCACGATCTCCAACGCTGTGCACACCCAGATCCAACTGCTCCGGCAAATGATCAAAGAAACTTTGGTATTTAATCTGCCTGACTTCTTTGATGAGCTTGTTGTTGTACAACATATCCGAGACGCGCGCTGAGGATGAGTGCAGAGGAAAATTCTGCGTAAAGGAATTCAGTATTTGCGGATCGTCGTCAATCAGATGTCTATATCCCCGAAGCCATTGATCGGTTTGCTTTTCCAATTGTCTTTCCGCTTCGTTCCATAGGTAACCCACTTTTTTGCCAGAATTGCTAACGTCCATGACCAAATATATCGGCC
>NZ_JASJXA010000104.1:0-2652 GCF_035018905.1 Glaciimonas sp. Gout2
GATACTTTCAATGCGTCGGTAGCGTCACCACCTTCCGCTGCCCCTGTCTTCGGAATACCACAAACGCAAACAATTCTACCAATAGGAAAAAGTCAGTTCGAATGCGTTTATCGGTTTTACAACGAAACGATCAAGAGCATGATCGGTTTGCGTGGATATAGTCTGCAACTGAGGGTCGAACGGGCTAGTTCGATTGATGATTTCAAAGAAATAAGACAGCTTTATCTCGAAGCCATATTTAAGTCCAAAGGCAAAGAAATCACCCGCAGCCTGCGCGATCGACTCGATCAGTTACTTTATCTTGGCGAACCGGGGCCAAATTCTATCAATTTGGAATAGCACTTTAAAGAACGCCACTAAAGCGCAAAAAAAAGTGCACCTAAAACGTAGGGTGCACTTTTTTGACATTCACGAAGACAACCTCTTCACCAGCCACCTAAACCACCAGTCAACACTCGCAATCTAGCATAGAGAAGCAACTCCGCACCCATGTTGACTGCACTAGAATAGCCAATAACTGATCGTCAAATCAGTTACTCAATACCTTGGCTAGTCAGATAATCTTCATAATTGCCGCGGAAATCAACTATTTCAGTCTCTTTGACTTCTAAAATACGTGTTGCCAGAGATGATACAAATTCCCGGTCATGAGAGACAAAAATCAACGTACCGGCATATTTATCAAGAGCAATATTGAGCGATTCAATAGACTCCATATCCATATGATTGGTTGGCTCGTCCATTAACAAAATGTTATGGCGGCCCAACATCAATTTGCCATAAGTCATTCGTCCCTTTTCACCACCCGATAATACTTTGACAGATTTCTTGACGTCATCGCCACTGAACAACAAGCGACCAAGAATCGAGCGAACCGCCTGATCGTCGTCACCTTCCTGTGTCCATGCGCCCATCCAGTCAGTCAGCGTAATATCCGCGGCAAAGTTTTCAGTTGGGTCTTGCGGCATGTAACCTGGATTAGCGTTTTCTGCCCATTTCACCAAACCCGTATCTGCTTCGAGCCCGCAAATATCTGTGCCGCCTATGCTACGAAGCAAAGTGGTTTTACCCGCGCCGTTGGCACCGATAATCGCGATACGCTCGCCAGCTTCAACCATGATGCCAAAATTCTTAAACAGCGTACGGTCGTAACTCTTGGTGATGCTTTGCACATCCACAGCCAGTCGATGCAATTTTTTCTCGCCATCAAAACGAATAAACGGATTGGCGCGGCTGGATGGCTTAAGGTCTTCAACCTTAATCTTTTCAATTTGCTTGGCACGGGATGTCGCCTGACGCGCTTTAGATTTATTCGCCGCAAAACGACGCACAAAGTCTTGCAATTCAGCGACTTTATCCTTAGCTTTTGCATTGACTGACAACTGCTGCGCACGCGCTTGTGTGGACGCCAGCATATAGTCATCGTAGTTTCCGGGATATACCTTCAATGTGCCGTAATCCATATCGGCCATGTGAGTACACACCTGATTCAAAAAGTGACGATCATGGGAAATAATGATCATGGTCGAATTGCGCTGATTTAATACATCTTCAAGCCAGCGAATGGTGTTGATATCCAGGTTATTCGTCGGCTCGTCGAGCAACAGAATGTCAGGATTAGAGAACAGCGCCTGCGCCAACAATACGCGCAATTTCCAACCCGGCGCGACATTGCTCATTGGACCTTTATGCTGGTCCATCGCCACGCCAACTCCCATCAACAGTTCGCCCGCGCGTGATTCAGCGGTATAACCATCGTATTCTGCGAATTTGGCCTCAAGGTCGGCGGCCTTCAT
The DNA here is from genome assembly GCF_035018905.1 of Glaciimonas sp. Gout2. Lineage (NCBI taxonomy): Bacteria > Pseudomonadati > Pseudomonadota > Betaproteobacteria > Burkholderiales > Oxalobacteraceae > Glaciimonas > Glaciimonas sp. Gout2. The sequence continues at coordinate 1,797 of NZ_JASJXA010000104.1, forward strand.
ATAATCGTCGTCGGTCGCCTCAGGATCGGCATAAATTGCATCGCGCTCGGCCATGGCAGCCCACATTTCAGTGTGGCCCATCATGACGACATCAAGCACGCGCATTTCTTCGAATGCAAATTGATCCTGACGCAGTTTACCTAAACGCTCGTTCGGGTCCAACATCACGTTTCCGCCAGACGGATCAAGATCACCGCCCAAAATTTTCATGAAGGTCGACTTGCCGCAGCCGTTGGCACCGATCAAACCATAGCGATTGCCATCGCCGAATTTGACCGAAATGTTTTCAAACAACGGCTTGGCGCCGAACTGCATTGTAATATTTGCTGTGGATAGCACGGAAAAAAGCCCTTAGAAACAATATGGAATAACCTTCTATTTTACCATTTTGCTGCGACGTGTTCAGTCACGACCAAAAATAGGGTCGTTTTGCTGCTTAAATATCATCAAAAAAGTACTAGCAACCAACATTTAATGCATCTAAACCAAACTCATTCCGCTTAGAGTGAACATCGACATAATTAGTCAAACAACATTGCGCGCACCCTAATTCGGCGAATGTCGTACCGATATTAATCTCACCAATCAAGGGAACCTTTTCTGGAGGAAGACTTTCCTATAAGCCTCAATTCTACGCAGCGCGTCGCCATGGGCCTCGCAAATAAGGCGATCCAGTAGTAACAATACTTAATTTTTTTACCCGCAAAACAGGAAACACGTATGCGAACTCAATCGCCACATAACAATCCCACCATCGCTGCCGCTTCAAACCAGGAAGCCGGTCATCATCTTGCAGTTGCGACAGCCGGTGAGGCTGGAAATTACGGCGTCAATTATGTCAAGGAACGGGTCAACG
>NZ_JASJXA010000105.1:0-2630 GCF_035018905.1 Glaciimonas sp. Gout2
TGCGTATTCTGGTCAACGTGACCGCTCATTCTGGCCGATCGTGACCGCTGCGCCTGCGATGTTGTTACGCGGTTAAATTGTAATGTCTGCGGTCACGATGGGTCGATAGTTTTCTCCTTTTTGCTGGTTTTAGGTCGTTCTGCGCCACGCAGTGAATCGCCGGTCAGTGTCAGCCGATGATTGCGCTGCAGAATGCGGTCCAGGATGGCGTCGGCAATAGTGGCGTCGCCAATCCAGGCATGCCAATGGTCAACAGGAAGTTGACTGGTAATAATCGTCGCTCTGTTTGCCGCCCGGTCGTCAATCATCTCCAGCAAGTCGGAACGGGTCGTGCTGTCGATCGCGCCCATGCCCCAGTCATCAAGTACCAAGACATCGATCTTGGCGAGTTGGAGCAGCCATTTCCCAAAGCTGCCGCTGCCGTGCCGGATGCGTAGTTCTTCCTGTAGACGGGGTACGCGTTGATAAACAGCAGAGTATCCGCGCCGACAGGCGTACTGTGCCAGTGCGCAGGCCAGCCACGATTTGCCAGCACCGGTCGGTCCGGTAATGAGAATGCTGTGGCCAGCACTGACCCAATCTCCCAGCGCCAGACTCATCACTTCACGGCGGTCGATGCCACGCCCCGAGCGGGCATCAATGTCTTCAATCGCCGCTTGTGCGTATTTCAGGTGGGCGTTCTTAAGCAGGCGCAGGAGCTTGCGGTCATTGCGGCAATGGACTTCGCGATCAACCAAGAGTGCCAGACGTTCCTCGAAACTCATCGCCGCCATACTGGCCTGCGTCAATTGTTCCTCCAGTCCGGTCGCTAAGCCATCGAGTTTTAAGGTCCGCAATTGGGCCAGAGTGGTATGCATCATCATCGTTGACATCCTCATTGATAGTAATCAGGGCCACGCACATGGGCATGGTCAGGACTGACCCAATCGCCAACTGGGGCACACGGTGTGCGATCACGGTTATTTTTGAGAATGTCACGGACGTGGCGGTATTGGCAGGCACCGAGCTGTAAGGCCAGCATGCATCCTGCTTCAAGACGTGGCTTGCCGTAGCGCTTGGCCAATGACAGCAGACCAAGACAGGCACGGTAGCCGTGCTCGGGATGTCTGTTCTCGGCCATCAGACGCGTCACCGCCTCCGCTGTCGCCGTACCGATGGTCTGTCCCCAGTGAATCAGTCGCTGTGGCGTCCATTCCAATTGCGCACGATGCGCCACCGGCATATGCAGGGTGTCGGTGGTGAACCCGCCTTCGCCACTGTTGCGCGGATGACTGGCGACACGTTGACCGCGATGCAGGATTTCCACTGTCGTCGCTGTCATCCGGGCTTCCAGCACCTGACCGACCAGGGCTTGCGGCACACTGTAGTGATGGCGGCCGATCTCAACGTGGTAATCGTTATGCACCCTGACAGTCTTGAAATGCGCCATCTCATAACATTGCAATGGCAAAGGCCGTAGCGCCGGGACATCGAGTTGGGCAAACGCACTGGCGCGACTACCGGGTAGCTTCTGAAACGGCTTATCGTTAAGTACGCTCAGCAGCGGTGCGATGGCGACATCGACCTCGTGGACGCTGCTAAATTGCTGATGTCGCAGACGCGCCATGATCCAGCGCTCGACGATCTGCACTGCTGATTCGGCCTTCGCTTTATCCTGAGGATGACGCGGACGGGCTGGCAAGATGGAGGTGCCGTAGTGGCGCGCAAAATCGCGTACGGTGTCGTTACTGCGTGGTTCGTAGCGATTGGCGTCGGCGATCATAGCCTTCGGATTATCGGGAACAATCAACTGCGGTACCCCGCCGAAGAAGCGCAGCGCACGCGCTGTCGAAGTGAGCCAGTCGGCCATCGTCTCACGCGGCGTAGCACAGGCATAGGTGTAGCTCGATGCGCCCAGAGCAGCGACGAAGATGTGGGCACGGCTACCATCAGTGAGACCGATAGTCGGACCAGCATAATCAATGAACAGTTTCTCGCCAGCCCGGTGAATCTGGCGCATAGAGCGTTTGAGCTGTTTGGCAAACTGCCGGTAATTCACGCAGAACTGTGAGTAGGCATAGGTCTGGTGCTGGGCATAATCGGCACGATACTCTTCCCATAGCAACATCAGCGTCATCCCCTTGCGCCGCAGTTCGTGATGCAGCCTGGCGTAATCTGGCTGGACATGGTCTCGGGTCCGTTCTGGCGTGACCAAAAGCCGGTGCGCCAACTCGGTGTCGTCTACATCTTGCACCGCCGACCAGTCCAAACCGGCAACGGCGGCCAGGCCGACATACTTGGTGACGACTCCTTTTGAAATCCCCAGTGCTGCGGCAATCTGCTGGTGCGATAGTTTGGCATCCAGTTTTAAACGTAATACGTCTTTTATCTTACGCATAGTGATCCTTTGTACGGGCACGTTGTCTCCAGACAAACTGGAAGCGTACCCGTTCGGTTGCTCTATGCGTAACATCATCACGGTGCTGTACGACACCATTCCGGTATCGTGACCGATGATTCTGCTATCGTGACCGCCGATTCTGGTCGGGCTTGAAATCGGTCACGATAGACCGGAATGAGCGGTCACGATGCGCCAGAATGGTCGGTCACGATAGACCAGAATCGGTGGTCACGATCGGCCAGAATACCCA
>NZ_JASJXA010000106.1:0-2559 GCF_035018905.1 Glaciimonas sp. Gout2
CACATCGCGTTGCTACAACATCCGACTGACACTGTTAATTAACCCAGTGTTGCGCTTGGTATTTGAAACCGCCCTGTAACTAACGTTCAGACGCTAATTGATACTCTTCAACAAAATCCACGCTATTCGCACGCTTTACGCCATTATTTACTGCGCGTCTACGCTACTCGTCGCCAAACTAGTTTATATACCGACATAGGCATCCTCCCTAACGCCGGTTTTTTTACTGAGTTATTTCAGCGTATGGCGTATCGGATATTGCCTCCGGCACTGGATGAAACTTACTTACGCGACTGCCTGGATCGGGTACTGCCTTTTGAAACCGATTACGTATGGCTAAACGCTATTTCAACTGACACATGGTTAAGCCTGATAGCGGTGTTGCACCCATCAAACAATGAAGCCGCGGTTAATAGCAACACAATTGCGACGGCACAAGTTATCGATAGCAATAATATTGATAACACTATCGATAACAAAACAATCCTCAGTCCTGCCACAGCGATCATCAACAAAGTGCATGCCAGCGACACTCTCGGTGGTATCAATACTATCGCTGAGTTGCTTGATGCAACGCAAACCCTGTCTTACCGAATCAGCGCGATGGGATTGGAGCCGTCTTTAATTCGTCTGTATCCTGAAATGGAAGATTTCGAATCGCCATTTTTGATGCAAAACGTCGAATTACACCGCTACTTGGCCGGTTACCGCAGTCTCCTGAATGGCGAAGTCGCAATCATTAATTGCCTTGATCAAGCTCACAATCCTTACCTAAGCGCCATTCAGAGCAACCCAAACGAAAACACTCTAAGCGAAACAATAACCATACCAAGGCTGATTGAGGATGCTAAGCACCTCCAGGTCATGCTAGATCAATGCGACGACGTGGTGGTCAAGATTCGCAAGAACGCCCTAAAAAAAGGCACTAGCGTAGCTCTTACTTATTTGTTGGTGCGTCTCGATCAAAGTATCGCCCGTTTGCGAAAATTATTAATCTTGGTTGAGGTCGTCGACATAGACATGGGAGATTTTTTGTCGCTCCCTCAACGAGAAATATTGAGAAAAATCGTATCCCCTGCCCATCATGATGGCGCATTAATGGCACATATCCCAACCGAATTATTAGTAACGCCAGCTCAAACGGTGAAGCGGATTGCAGCGGTAGATTTGGCAAGGGAGTTGGTCGAGGCGCATAACCGTAAATACGCGGTGCGTGAACTGTTTGCGAGCAATATTAATTTGTTGGCGCGAAATATTACCGAAAACGCGAGTAGGACTGGCGAACATTACATCGCAGAAGATCGAAGTGAGTTTAGTGCGATGTTCCGCTCAGCTGCAGGCGCCGGACTGATCATCGGATTTATGGCGATGATGAAAATTCTCTATTCATATCTCCGTGCAGCACCTCTTGTAGAAGCTTTTTTGTTCAGCATGAATTACTCGGCCGGGTTTATGCTGATTCATGTACTACACTTTACCGTCGCCACCAAGCAACCAGCCATGACCGCGTCCCGTATAGCGGCTGGCTTGCACAGCACGGATAGTCGTCATATCGATATTGATAGTCTGGTCGATCTGATTGTCAAAGTTTTTCGCACTCAGTTTATTGCCGTTACGGGCAATTTATTGATGGTTTTTCCCGTTGCTTATCTTATTAGTGTGGGCTGGGTGCACTTATTTGGTCACCATCTTGTTACGCCGGATAAGGCGCAACATTTGCTTCATGACTTAGATCCATTGCATAGTCTGGCGCTTTTTCACGCTGCCATCGCCGGAGTCTGTCTTTTCATGGCTGGTTTAATTTCTGGCTATTACGATAATCGTGCGCTTTATACGCATATGGCAAAGCGCTTAGAACGAGCGCGTTGGCTACGTAAAATATTAGGAAAGACGCGGCTCAGCAAAGTTGCGCATTACCTCGAAAGCAATCTGGGTGGCCTAATGGGTAATTTTTATTTTGGTATCTTACTCGGCACGATTGGTACTGTTGGTTTCATGATTGGCCTATCAATCGATATTCGTCATATCACCTTTTCCGCGGCAAACTTCGCCATTGCGTTGGTCGGTCTCGATAATCAGATGGGGTGGCAAATAGCAGTACGTTCAATAGTGGGGATTTTGGCCATCGGGACCATCAATCTTTGGGTCAGTTTTTCCCTCGCTTTATTTGTCGCTTTACGTTCGCGTCAGGTACATTTTCGCGAAGGTTTGCCGTTGACCAAAGCGGTCCTCTCACGCTTTTTACGGCGTCCGATAGATTTTTTTATTCCACCTAAAGATCAATCACCAGATAGTGAGAGTAAACCAGTAGCGTGAACGGTGAAATACCACAAGATGATTACCCTAGTTACGCCAACGACGCCAATAAGCAGGTGATGAACCGGTTGGCATGAAGCCGAATGAAAGTGCAGAAGGCATACAAAATTGACGTCAATACCAACACCAAATTTAATATTTGTTGATGTAACCGTAAAATAAGAGAGAAATAAGTTAGGAGCGAAACGAATAAGTTCCGGTACATTCACGTTGTTAAAAACGATACTTAAGTGTCACCGTAGC
>NZ_JASJXA010000107.1:0-2294 GCF_035018905.1 Glaciimonas sp. Gout2
GTTGCAGGGTCGAGGCCGATAAATGTGTGGGTAAAATACCCGAAATGGTCCACGGTTGACGGCCGTATTCAGCCAACAGCCAGCCCAGTTCAATCGCGACCCAAGGCAGTGGAATACTGTACATTGCCAGTCGCAACAGCCAGCGTTGTTGGGCAAGTTTTTTCCGTATCAGAAAATAGAACGATGTAGAAAAAATAAACAGGAACAGGATGCCGAGCGCGACCATCAAACGGAATGACCAGAACATCGGCGCGATTTTAGGAAAGGTGTCGTTGACCGCCATCGCAATTTGTTCGGACGTTGCATCCACCACGGCTGGCGTATATTTTTTCAGCAGCAGACCAAAACCCAGATCATTTTTGAGCTTATCAAATGCTGCAATGGCTTCTGGTGATTTGTCGCCGGATTTAAGCCGCGTCAGCGCAGCGTAAGCCAGCATGCCGTTACGGATGCGGACTTCATGTTCCTTTTTTAAATCAATAATGCCGGTAATTTGTTTGTCGACCGAACGGGTGCCAATCAGACCCAACACGTAGGGAATTTTGACTGCGTAATCAGTACGCTGCTCCTTCTCATTGGGCCAACCAAAGACCGTGATCCCCGCCGGTGCTGGTTCGGTATGCCACTCGGCTTCCATCGCCGCCATTTTGACTTTGTTGACTTCACCTGCGGTATAACCTGATTCGTCACCGAGGACGATAACCGATAAAGTTGCGGCCAGACCGAAACCCGCAGCAATCGCAAATGAGCGCAGTGCAAACGCGGTGTCACGACCTCTTAGTAGATAGAAAGAAGAGATGCCCAACACAAACATCGATGCGGCAACATAACCGGCTGAGAGCGTGTGCACAAACTTGACCTGCGCCACCGGATTGAATATCACATCAATGATACTGGTCAGTTCCATCCGCATAGTGGCGTAATTGAATTCCGCGCCAACCGGATTATTCATCCATCCATTGGCGATCAAAATCCATAGGGCTGAAAGGCTTGAACCCAGCGCCACCAAAAAAGTGATGAACAGATGCTGGACCCTTGATAGACGATCCCAGCCGAAGAAAAACAAGCCGACGAAAGTCGATTCAAGGAAGAACGCCATCATGCCTTCAAGCGCCAAAGGCGTGCCGAAAATGTCACCTACGTAGTGTGAATAGTAGGACCAGTTGGTCCCAAACTGGAATTCGAGCGTGATACCGGTGGCGATTCCCATCGCAAAGTTAATGCCAAATAATTTGCCCCAAAAGCGGGTCATGTCTTTATAGATCGGACTACCAGTCATCACATAGACCGACTCCATAATCACCAGAATCCAGGCGAGGCCGAGAGTAAGAGGGACGAACAAGAAATGGAACATCGCAGTGGCAGCAAACTGCAGCCGCGATAGATTGACTACTTCATCAATGGGAATCATGAGGCGCCTCGGATGTGGGAGAGGGTGAGTTTGAAACAGAGTTGGATGATGACTGCGCTGGCGGCATAGCTTGCGTCACGTCTGTCGGCGCTGTCAGCTTGGTAGCTGGTGGGAGTGTCGAAGCAGGGCGATTGGTCAAAAAATGTTGCTCCACCAGAGCGCTTGGCATGCGCATTTTTTTGGTTTGCGGCTCTGAGAAAAAAAGCTTCCACAGAACAAACAGAAGCGCTAATTTGATGATCACAATTATTGTGATTTCGACCGCGAGCGGTAATCGAGACCAACGTTTTTGAAAAATAAAAGAGGCCATCTCTATTCTTTCCTGTGAACGTCAGGAGGAGTGATCTTTCCTTTTTCCTGTTCTGTCACCTTGTCTAGCTTGGTTTTTTTTGCGGTGGGCGAAAGGCGAAACTTATCCCGCACATCGAGCAACTTGCCCACTTTTGATCCCATTTTCATCAGGGATGCCAGCGTTTCCGGCGATAGCCGTTGCACATCATCAAACCACGAGCTTGATAACTCAATCAAATCATACATCTCGCGCATTCTTTTTTGGGCTTCTTTATCGGATGCCGATGATGGATTTTCTAGCAACGCATCGCGCAGCATCGAGAGAGTCGGCTCAATCTCGCGGCGACGACGCTCTTCTAGCAAGGCCTTAAAAATATCCCAAATATCTTTCGGCGGCTCAAAATACTCACGCCGGTCACCTGGTCGATGCAACAACTTCACCAGCCGCCAGGATTGCAATTCTTTCAATCCCATGCTGACATTTGAGCGAGAAAATGAAAGATAGTCGCCAATTTGATCGGCAATCGGCACATTATCGTGATACCAGCGGTTGCCGGTCTTGTCGCCACCCAACAATAGGATTACGGATCGG
>NZ_JASJXA010000108.1:0-2283 GCF_035018905.1 Glaciimonas sp. Gout2
CCTTAATATGTTTTAATTACCTTAAATTTAAAGGTTTTATTTTTCGACTTAGTATGACTAAAGATTACCGTTAAATCTGTTAAAAAACTTAGCCACAGGTACGTTGGGAGTACATTATCAGGATAAAATCGATCAGAGATGACAATAACTATAATCTTTAAATTATATTATACGCAAAAAAAATGCTAAAAAACCTATAAAAAATTTGGTTAATCGTCGACTTTTTCAGCCACAAACACTTTCGTATGCGCCTCTTTAAACACATTAACTAACGTCTCCGGTATCGGCTGATCCGTAAACAAAGCGTCGATCTTAGACAGTTCACTGAGCTTTACTAATGCTGGACGCATAAATTTCGAATGGTCTGCAACCAAAAATACAGTGCGAGAATGCGCAATAATTGCTTCTGCCACGCGTACTTCACGGTAATCAAAATCTCGCAGCGCGCCGTCCGGATCTATACTTGAAACCCCAATGATGCCGAAGTCCACCTTAAAACGTTGGATGAAATCAATCGTTTCTTCACCCGTCACGCCCAAATCTCGAGCCCGCACTACGCCACCTGCGATAATCACTTCGCAGCCTGGGTAGCCGCTCATGATTGCTGCGACGTTCAAATTATTGGTGATGACGCGCAAATTACGACGAAGGCTGAGTGCTTTGGCGACCTCTTCCGTAGTTGTTCCGATATTAATGAATAGTGTTGCCTGATCCGGAATGTGTTCAGCGACCAAAGCCGCAATCCGACGTTTTTCTTCAGACTGCAACCCTTGCCGAGCACCATAAGCGATATTTTCTGCGCTGGAAGGAAGTCCGACGCCTCCATGATAGCGTTGCAATAAATTTTGTTCCGACAACATATTAACGTCGCGTCGAATGGTTTGCTGAGTCATTCCAAAACGATTCGCTAAATTTTCAACGGTAACGAAGCTTTCTCGTTGGACGTAATTGACGATTTCTTGCTGACGCGCATTCAATGTGACGATGGGTGTTTGTGCCATATGATGAATTCGATCTTAATGTTTTCAATCAAAACTAATTAGGTACTGCCTCTTATTTATAATTATTGCAGGACAGACTTACCTACACCAACGCCTCCGCAACAGCCATTATGCCCCACAACAAAGTCTTTGTTGTCAACCAGCCATAAGGATATGCGCTTCAAGCAGCGTATCGATTGGCCATGTTGACTATGATTATTTTGCCTGCAATGACTCTAACGCCTGACGACGAACATCCCCGCCAACATCCCCTCGTATCAAACTCAGCGCAGAATGCGAGAGATACGCATGCGCGTCTGAATCTAGTAGTAATGGCACAACGTTGCGCAGGGCGCCAATCAATTCCGGTGTGAGTTTATCTAATACCGGACGCACGTCACGCGCCAGATTAGGCGCGTCGTCAAATTTATAGCCACCTGGGAGCGTGTTGTGCCACCCCGACAACAAGTCCTGTTGAATGAGTTTTCCAGCATCAAACTGATTTTGAAAAAACGCCTGGACAAGCGCTAGATCCAATCCACCTATTGCATCGGCTTGCGCAGTTACGACCTCTAAAATCTGTCTCTCTCGCTTTGCATCGTCTACTGCGGCGCCTGAATTCCATTTGGACTTCGCCACTTTTGACGCAATACTCAGTCGCTGGTCAATTAGCCCGAGCAAATAATCAATTTTTTGTGCATCCGCGGATGACATAATAGTTTGTTGCTGCTCTACTGCATCCGGCGTGGTTGATAACAGACTTTGGCAGGCTGCCAACATCAGTACAAAAGCCAAACAAGATAAACGGCGCAAACATGACCTCGTCAAACAGGGAGTTAACATGAAACCTTTCTTTGTAGATGTAGATTGATTGCGTTGACATTTTAACGGTTGCAGAAGGACGTTAAACAAAATATAGCTTTATGCCAACGCACAAAACATAAAAATATAAAATACAAAAAAATAGTGAAAGAAATCTCTTTCGTTCCTACTTATTCATTCCATCAATACTCTGTCATTATTCTTTTCCGCTCGCTTCGTTTTAGCGAAGTTGACAACGCATTTAGAAGCAATAAACCTTACACTATGACCTTTGTATATTACAAACATTTTTCATGCTGTCGATACTTAACCTGATTGAAGCAGACCCGCATTCCGACAACGTTGAATGTTTGATCGCGCTAGTCAAAACCTTGCGACCGCACTTGCCGGAAAACGGTAGCGATGCTGGGCGTTCTCAAAGACCAAGTGCAACACCTTCTGCTGTAAGGTGCCGCCATGGCGAAAATTTACAAACATTTAA
>NZ_JASJXA010000109.1:0-2217 GCF_035018905.1 Glaciimonas sp. Gout2
GCATGCATTCTTTAAAATCTAGAATGTAAACACAATTTGGAAAAAGTTAACAGCGTTTTATATGTCAACACGCCCTAATAAAAAAGGGAGCAATTCAATTGAATTGCTCCCTTTTTATATACTACTGAACCCACCTTCTTGGCCCGGATAGCTTAACTTACAGGCATTACAATACTTCACTCGCGTGATCTGCCAAACGTGACCTTTCACCGCGTGCCAATGTAACGTGACCACTGTGCGACCAACCTTTGAAACGATCAACGACGTAAGTCAAGCCGCTGGAACCTTCGGTCAGATAAGGCGTATCGATTTGCGCAATATTGCCCAAACAAATAATTTTGGTTCCCGGACCTGCGCGAGTTACCAATGTTTTGATTTGTTTTGGTGTCAAGTTTTGTGCTTCGTCGATGATCAAAAACTTATTAACAAAGGTCCGACCACGCATAAAGTTAAGCGACTTGATTTTGATCTTTGAGCGAATCAGGTCTTGCGTTGCTGCACGGCCCCATTCACCCGCGTCGGAGTCCGATTTGTTGAGCACTTCGAGATTGTCGTCGAATGCACCCATCCACGGACCCATTTTCTCTTCTTCTGTACCTGGCAGAAAACCTATATCCTCACCGACCGGCACCGTGACACGCGTAACGATAATCTCGTTATAGGTTTTGGTTTCCAGCACCTGGGCCAGACCTGCGGCTAATGCTAATAGCGTTTTTCCAGTACCTGCTTGTCCTAACAATGTGACAAAATCACACTCCGGATTCATCAGCAAATTCAGGGCGAAATTCTGTTCGCGGTTACGTGCCGTGACGCCCCACACGCTATTTTTTGCATGCGCGTAGTCGCGTAGCGATTGCAGCACAGCGGTTTTGCCATTGATCTGCGTAACTTGCCCGTAGAACGCAGCTTCACCGTTTTTCGGCTCGATAAATACGAACTGATTAACCAGTAGAGAGGGGACCAAAGGACCTGTCAGACGATAAAAGGTATAGCCGGTTCCGAGCTTGTTTTCCTGCCACGACTCAATCCCTTTGCCGTGCTTGATCCAGAAATCATCCGGTAGTTGCTGAATACCGGAGTACAGCAGATCGGTGTCTTCCAATACATGATCATTGAAATAATCTTCTGCTGGAAGACCCATAGCGCGGGCCTTAATGCGCATGTTGATGTCTTTGGACACCAGCACCACCGGCCGACTTGGTGTCTCGGCTTCAAGTGCGCGCACCACGCCCAGGATCTGATTGTCGGCTTTGCCGACAGGCAAGCCTTCAGGGAGTGTTCCGTTTTGAAGTTTGGTCTGGAAAAACAGGCGACCCTTCGCGTCCTTATTACCTAGTTTTGATAACGGAATTCCATGATCAATCTGGTCATCGACTACGTCACCTACGAGTGCGTCAAGCGAGCGGGATACCTGACGCGCATTGCGCGCAACTTCCGACATGCCTTTTTTATGGTTGTCGAGTTCTTCCAACGTCACCATCGGCAAGTAAATATCGTGCTCTTCGAAACGGAATAATGAGCTTGGATCATGCATTAATACGTTGGTATCGAGCACAAACAGTTTTGTTACGCCTGACTTATCAGCCGCACGGCTGGTACTTGATTTGGGACGACCTTCTGTCGATTTAACGGTTTTATCTACTACTGAGCGCGGGTTATCGCTTGGTGCTTTATCGGTCTTACGGCTCTCAACGGGGCGAGTCTGAACTGGCTTATTACGCGCTTGTGGTGCTGGAGCGGTTATCAGTTTTGCTACTGGCGCAGTACGAACCGGGCGGTTAACTGGTTCCACGATTGCAATGCGCGGCTTGACGGTTTTGCCAACTTCCGCTTTGGGGTAATCCTGAACGGAGAGTAGGGCAGCGGGTTTGGTCGGTAGTTTTGGTAGGGGCATAAAAAACCTCGCTTTAGTGATGAAAAAATAGTTCGTTATGATAAAAACGAACCAGACCAACCAGTGAAACAACCTTAAAAAACAACAAAATACATGTAAAAAGAGGAACGGCTATGTCTAGATTGTAGAAAATCGTTAAATCGCAAAGTAAAAAAGCCGTTTGAGAAGGCCTAAGACCTTTTCCTCAAACGGCTTTCCATGGAATAATTTTTTAGAATTCAATGATTTAGAAACTCAAGTTATAGTTTTCACAAAATCAAGTATATCCGTGACGTGCCCAGGCACTTTCACTCCTCGCCATTCTTTCACCAATATGCCAGCGC
>NZ_JASJXA010000110.1:0-2083 GCF_035018905.1 Glaciimonas sp. Gout2
GGCGCACGCGCCACGCTGACGACTTGCGCCGCGGTGAGGGTGAAACCGTCGATGGTGAGAGTGGTGGTGTTCGTCATTTTTCTTTCCAATTCCTGGGTTAAATTTTTTGTCTTGGAGATGTCTTAACTTTTGCCGTGCTTTAATAAGCCGGAAGCTTGACTGATCACAGATCCGTGTTGCGGCGTCAGATTCATCGTTATTTTTTAAATTGTTCGACAAAATGTGTGAATACTTGCGCTGCCAGTGCAGCATCTTCAGCAGTCATGATTTCATCAGGGTGATGGCTAATGCCACCGTTACCACAGCGGACAAACAACATCGCGACATCAGTAATTGCAGCCATCGCCATGGCGTCATGACCGGCACCAGAGGGAAGGTGGCGCACTGGCAAATTGCTGGACGCAATAGCCTTTGCCAATTGTTGTTGTAACCACGGCGCGCAGGGAACACTGACGGCGTCATGGGTTTGGCGGGTCTTGATGGTAACGTTGCGACGATGCCCGATCCGTTCAATCTCAGCGCGTACATCTGCAACGGCAGCTTGCCGGATCGTATCGTCACCGGCACGAATATCAATGGAAAAGAGTGCCTTGCCGGGAACGACGTTAGCAGCGCCGTTTGGTACATTAAACATACCAACCGTGCCAACCAATCCCGGCGTGCCCTGACACCTTCGTTCTATCAATAACCCTATTTCGGCCGCAGCCATCGCTGCATCGCGGCGCATTTCCATCGGCACGGTCCCGGCATGCCCAGCTAGTCCGTCGATTTCCACCATGAAACGAGAAGCACCGGAAATGGCGGTGACGACGCCAACCGGCAATTGCTCGTTAAGCAATATCGGTCCTTGCTCAATGTGGACTTCGACAAAGGCCAGCACTGATTCCGGGGCATAAGCCGCTTTGGCCAAACCGACCGCATGAAAACCGGAGGCCGCCATGACTTCGCGCATGCTTAGTCCAGCATCATCGAGATTATCGAGTACCGCCATATCGAAGGTGCCAGCTGCTGCACGACTGCCGAGCAAGGTGGCCTTAAAGCGGACGCCTTCCTCTTCAGCGAATCCGATGACTTCAAGCGCGAACGGGAAGCGTTTTCCTGCTTTATGCCATTGCTGAATGCAGGCAATGGGTAACAAAATCCCGAGATTACCGTCATATTTGCCGCCGTTTCTGACCGAGTCAAAATGTGATCCTGTGACGAGAGCGGGTGCATCCGCGGTGATGGCTTCATAGCGGCCAATGACATTACACGCCATATCGCGCCGGACCTGCATTCCTGCCGCGCACATCCATTCGGCTAATTGCGCAGCTGCGGAGTGATGCGCTGACGTCAGGTAGGTGCGGGTCAACATGCCTTCTACTTCGGTGTGCCGCGCTAAGTCCTCAGACCATTGCATTATTTGATTGCCGCAATTTTCATCCATCGAATGGGCCACTTGATTTGGTGTTGGATTTAATTCCATGCCTGTCTCCTTTTGGTATTTTTGGATATTACTCTTGAATTCATTTATTGCATACAAAAAAAGTATGCACTATATTGCGTGTAGGGCAGTCACCATCTCAGCACTTTTAGTTTTGCGATTGTGGCAAGATCTTGATGTCAAAATTAATATTTCTAGTTACTAGGAGACAAACATGCAGCGCTTGTATAAATCACTTTTTGGACAGGTCGTTATCGGCTTGATTTTGGGCATTATCGTGGGAGTGTTGTATCCCAAGTTTGGCGAAAGTATGAAACCGCTTGGGGATGGTTTCATCAAGCTGGTCAAGATGATCATTCCTATGATTGTGTTCTGTGTCGTGGTGCAAGGCATTTATGGCGCAGGCGAGCTGAAAAAAGTTGGTCGGGTTGGTTTAAAGGCACTGATTTATTTTGAGGTGGTGACAGCCATTGCCTTGGCTTTGGGATTGTTGCTAGCGTTCGTGTTTCACCCAGGCGCTGGAATGAATATCGATGTTGGCGCTCTGGATGCCAGTTCGCTGTCGAATTATGTGGCAACGGCCAACAAGGTGAGGGGAACCGGCTTTGGTAATTTTGTGATGAAAATTATCCCTGATACGGTTGTCAGCGCTTTTACATC
>NZ_JASJXA010000111.1:0-2026 GCF_035018905.1 Glaciimonas sp. Gout2
TTTAACCGCGTAACAACATCGCAGGCGCAGCGGTCACGATCGGCCAGAATGAGCGGTCACGTTGACCAGAATACGCACGTGCAGATAAAAAGCAAAACGATTCGATTAATCGCTCCACATAAGGATCTGCTACCTCAATGCCTTGCATTCCCAGTCGGCTTGCGATCTTTGGATGTTGCGCTGAAAATTCACATGCCATCTCTCGCATGTAAGTTAATTCACGACTATAGTACTCAAGAAATTTGGGGTCCATTAAAGCTCTCAGGCGTAACGCCTTCTGGGTTGATATATGTGTGTCGAACGCGTCACAAACGAATTCGACATTTTTTTTACGGACAAGTAGCCATGCAGATTTTAGATTTTTAGAAAATTTACTTTAGCGGTCTCGAGATCAAATGCGCTCTGAATGCGAAACTCAAGAGGATACGGAGACCAATGAATCAATGCATTTAATTCAAAGAACAATATGTTGTAATGATTGGAATTCGCATTGTCGGTTAGCGGCCTGAGGGAAAGCGAATCTGGTAGTAGACGCGGCTCAAAATCGACAATCGCTTTACGTATCATTCTTTCTACTTTAATCCAATTGCGATCTGCGATGTATTCGCCTGATAGGGCAGGGATGCCATAATTCATCACCGAACTCGCTACGGCGGAGAGCGTTTTCTCATCGATCGCATTACTAAGATTGGTGGTGTTAAGCAATAGCGTGAGATCTCGCTTAATAACGCTACGCATGGCCTGTGTCCCAAATAAGTATTTATGGGGAGGCTCCGTATGGATGTTCGGAGCATCATCTTGCAGGCGATCAATCAACGTTGGAAGATACGTACTTGCATGCAGTTTATCTGCTTGGCTCATGGGTGATTTCTTTCCACGTTTTAATCCGTATTTTAAAAATTTTTTTAAAATAAAAATTCCTTGCTGTCGATATTTTTTGTATTGCCAGGAGTTCTTTTCGTCGTAGCATGCATCATGCTTAATCCTTTTTTTTGTCCAATGTCGTTCCCAAAATAGGTAAATAACTATCAAGACTAATCATGTGATGTTCGCGCTGGGTTAATAGCCCCGTTTTTCGATCAGGAAGGATTGCTGTGTCACCTGGAGCAAGCAGGCGAAGTATTTCTTGTGGTTCAACCTCGGCAAATAAAGCTTCAGTATTGAATTGATCCAGGTCTGAGAGAATTGTATTAATCGCCAAATCTTCTCCCAGCAGATCTTGCAGCAATGAGCCGTCTAAAAGGTCTGGTGAACTGTCTAAAAAAGGGTCCACCGGAGCTAAACTACGACTTGGCACTCCGTGGATTGCGAGGTCAAATGTATTATCGGTTTCATGCCCTAACAATGCACGCCCATATTCCGCTGCTAAAGATGCTAAAAGATCATCTGGATTCCCGAGGCCGGTTTGCGAAAGAATAGCTGCAGCAGCACCTTCCTTGTTTATCATCCAGCCTGGAGTTCTTAGCGTTGAATGAAACGACGGCCTTTGTTTTAACTCTAGATTTGAACCGTTCGAGACAATCAAATCGCTGAAACTTTGATCGTCGATTACAGTCGTATTTAATACAAGTGCGAAGTCTTCTTCGTTGCGTAGAGCGTCTACATAATCATTTTTAGTATCAAAATTATCGGATGATTTTTCAGTTTTTATCAGCATCTAATACGGTCTTTCAATAGTAAGTTTTACGCTATCAATCTCATTTTTCTTCAGACAGAGATCGTCATGCGCTACGAGTGCTAATTTTTTTAGTCGGATAGTCGGCCACTTAGCAAAGTGATCCGTCATCAAACAATTTAATGCCCGAAAATTTGATTGATACTCGCTTCACTAAACCCTCTCTCAAATAGTGTTTGCAACATGTGATAGCCCGCGTGTTGCAATCTTCAAGCCAGCTCAATGTGTCGACACAACATGTGATTGCAAGAATAAATAAATATCAATCACATTTCAGTCGAATTTTTTCCAAAAAGATATTCGTTCAAAGTTGCTTTTCGCAATTATGACTAATTTATCGTTATTTATATG
>NZ_JASJXA010000112.1:0-2011 GCF_035018905.1 Glaciimonas sp. Gout2
AGTAATAATTGATATTGAATAAATAATATTGAATAAATAATATTGAATAAATAATATTAAAATTTTATGTTATTTAATTGACATAACATAATCAATATCAAAAAATAAATATCAAAAACCGTAAGCGCTGAATGATTCAACGCTTACGGCTTTTTTATTGATGGCTGCCAATAGCAATCGCCAAATGCGTACTATCTTAATGAATCGGGTGGCTACGGAATTCGTCCGCAGACTCATCATCCAAATCATCATGATGACCATGACCGTGTGCGCCATGGACGTGTTGATGAACAATTTCCTCGTCCGTTGCTTCGCGCACTTCTCCTACTGTCAGATCGAAACGCAGCGCGATGCCAGCTAGTGGATGGTTACCATCCAGCACAACTTTATCATCGGCAATATCAGTCACTGTGAAAACTAACGCTTGCTCATCGTCATCTTCGCCGTCTGGCGTTCCTTCAAACTGCATGCCCACTTCTAGTGGTGTTGGTAGACGGTTGCGTGCTTCGATCTTTACCAGATTCGAATCATATTCACCAAAGGCATCATCCGGCTCCACCTGCAATTCAACATTGTAGCCAACTTCCTTGCCATCCAGCGCTTCCTCAATCTTCGGCAGTGTGCCTTCGTAACCACCATGCAAATAGATCATCGGCTGGCTACTCTCTTCGATCAAGTTGCCTTGAGCATCTGACAATTTGTAGTGGACCGTCACTACGGTATTCTTGGCAATCTTCATGATCATTCCTTTCATATAATATGCGCTCAGATTATACCCGCCGAATTCATCAGGTCTGCGTAACGAGAAAAATTTATCCGAAGGGCTTGATACTGATAAAGCCACCCTGCAAGTCGTTAAGCCAATTTACTGAGTATTGATTAACAAAAATAGTGCAAATAACAGAAAATTGTCGAAGTCTGCGACCAAGTGTTCTTTAAGAAACATTTTTCACCGTGCCAAATCAGTTAATCGATAAACTTGGAAGTATTTGCGTACGGTGTAGCAGGTGGAGTATGGAACCCTATCCAACCCGATATAATGCAGCCTATGAAAAATTTTACGTTGTTGGGCGGCCTTTCGCCTGCGCAATTTTTGCGCGATTACTGGCACAAAAAACCTTTATTGATTCGCCAGGCTTTGCCGGACTTCAAACCACTGCTGTCCTCAGCAACATTATTTGAAATGGCATCGCGAGATGACGTCGAATCGCGTCTAATCAGCCATTTTAAGCAAGAGTGGAAAGTTGAAAATGGGCCGTTTAGCACCTTGCCGGAGGCCGATAAAAAGGATTGGACTCTGCTTGTTCAAGGCGTCAATTTGCACGACGATACAGTCGATGCCTTACTCCGACAGTTTCGCTTCATTCCCGATACACGCCTTGATGATCTGATGATCAGCTATGCAACTGATACGGGCGGTGTCGGGCCACATTTTGATTCTTACGATGTCTTTTTACTGCAAGCGCATGGACAACGTCGCTGGAAAATCGGCGCAGCACAAGATTTGACACTGGTCGAAGGAAGTCCACTAAAAATTCTTAAAAACTTCGCACCAGAACAAGAATTTGTACTTGAACCTGGCGACATGCTCTATTTGCCACCGCAATATGCCCACGAAGGCAATGCAATCGGCGAATGCATGACTTATTCAATAGGATTTCGTGCACCAGCGTTTCAAGAGCTTGGGGAAGCCTTTTTGCAGTTCATGGCTGAATCTATCGACCTACCCGGCCGATACGCCGACGCCGACCTGGCTCCCACCAAACATCCAGCAGAAATTAGCCGCAACATGCTATCGCAGGTTTCGGAGGCACTTAATAAAGTGCGCTTTACCGACGATGACATCGCGATTTTTATGGGCGAGTATTTGTCGGATCCAAAAGCGACCGTATTTTTTGAATCTCCAAAACGCCCTTTGACACTATCGCGGTTCACGGCATCGATCGCCAAACGGGGCGTAAGCCTGTCGCGCAAGACACAAATGCTTTATCGTGGCAAACATGTGTTTATT
>NZ_JASJXA010000113.1:0-1913 GCF_035018905.1 Glaciimonas sp. Gout2
CTGGACGTTTGAGGTACGCGCAAAAGGATTCTCTCAAATAAGAGAAAAATATGGCGCAGAATTTGCTAGTGAAATTCGTCATGCCTACGCCTACACTCATGATCTCGCTGGGCAGTTAGTAGATTGGTCGCAAAATGCTCCTCAACAATTTTGGAGCCAGACTTCTACCTTTTTTCATGTTGAGGAAGAGAGCCTGACATCAGATTACAAGCAAAGAATTCTACAAACACTAACAGAATTTCAGGGATATTCTGCTCCAGACAGAGTCGATAAATTACGCGTCATCTCTCCGTCCGTCAGTCCAGAAGGGGTGCAGTACAAATATAACGTACAGGAACACGTGAGGGGTGTTCCGCAGGAGGCAACACTTTTTGGCAACGTTGTTACAGCTTACACTTATACGGGGGGGCCACGCCGCGGCCAGCTATATTTAACGACCTCAGCATTTTTGTCCCCAGTCAGCGGTCGTCATCAATTGGGGGAGTCCTTGCAACATGAATTATCGCACCTGGCAATACCCGATAGCCATATGGAGATTTACCTTGATGCTGGCAGTACAAAATACGGACACTACCCAATAAATGGAATGCGTCGTAACGCTGATGCGATACTTAGTTCGCCCGCAGCTTTTCTAAAGTACGCTGAGTTGATTACTTCGGTAAAACAAAGCTTCCTAGAGCATTTTAAGCTGGTGTCGCCCGATAGTCTGGAAAAGTATCTGCCCGAAGGGCTTGCTGACGTTAGTGATAAACGCTTTGAAAAATTCATAAAAAAACTTTTTCAGGGGCCTGCTGATGACAAAGTAAAAGCCTTCATGCTGCCCGATATATTTGTAGCATGGTGTCAACATATGTTGAGTGCAATACCAGAGGCAGGTGCCGAACAAGCAAAAATGAAAAATCGGCGCCATGTGGCCCCTAACGATATGGATACACAAGTGCACAGACTTTTAGTACGTGAATTGTTTGATAGTGGCAATCAAAAAAAGCATAATATTGATTCCGTACCTTTTTTCGAAGAAGACAAAAAGGGTCCGAATAATTCTGTGTAACTGCATGGCTTCAAATAAAGCTTCGGGTATTCCCAAGCCGAATAATAAGACTTCTAATAGCCAGTCGCTGATTGGCGCAGTCTATTTTTCTCTATTGCGTTGATCGCTAAATAAATAACCCACTCACCGTTTTATCGGTAGAGAGTACCGCCGCTTTATGATGGCGTGCCAAATCACAATTTAACGCTTTAATAGTATTCGGGGTGTTGGCAAATTGCACGTTCTAAATGGGCGCACAAAAACCACATTTACAAGAAATAAAATGTTGCGCTGATCTGAAATTTTCAATGGCTACAACGCCAATTCGAGGGCTGGCGCTCGAAATCCACGACAAATAATAGGTGCGTCTTGCGCTATTTTCCTATTTCTCTACAAATGAGACTTTAGTTCTTGTCCTAGCGACGGATCAAAGTGGTAATGATATTTTTGAGAGTCTAGCTTGAATCAGCAATGAAGTAATCCTGCGCATATAGTGCTGTCGTCTGGGTTCGGAGGAACGTTAATATGCTTTGTTGGCTCGCGCAAGACGAGACCAATAATACCGGGTGGTTGTAAGTGACGTTTATTCTTTGAATCGGTGATTAATTCTTCTTGTGCCTGAGCGAACAAGTATGCCATTTGTCATCGGCAGCATCGAAGTTATTCATTTTTTTATTAAATTCATTAAGGATGCTCATGGTGCATACCAGCTTTACCCCATCAACCTCCGCCACCTCTGCGAGTTTCGCGGTCCGCGGATCGGAGCCATCTTCAAAATCCCAATCGACATTTATCAACGTCGTCACAAACTGTAGCGGCATTGAAGTGCCACTTCGCAACGGGAAGTCATCTCTTAACGCCAAGTTCCCGCGGGCAACGCGCC
>NZ_JASJXA010000114.1:0-1844 GCF_035018905.1 Glaciimonas sp. Gout2
CAAGGCGCGTATGAAGAATCTTTGGAGATTTTTAAAGCCAAGAAATCCAGTTGGAATAAAAATATCTTAAGCACATTTGCTCCACGTCAACCCGGCCGACTTAACTTCCCCGTCAACCACCCACCATGCTATTCTGTGGTTGTTTTATTAACTAAATTTTCTGAGGCAAGCCAAGTGAAGAAAATTACCTCCTCATCCTTACCGGGCTATGTATTAGTTTTGTTTGTCATTTGTCTCTTGATGTTTACAGGGATAGCCATCACCAATTATCAGAACTTACAAAACCTCAAACAAAACAACCAACAGATGGAGCGCAGTTGGGCGGTACAAGATCATCTAAAAAATATTAATCTATTGATTTTGGACGCTGAAAGTAGCTTACGTGGCTATTTCATTTCTGGGGATCAAGGCTTCCTCGGGCCATGGGAGCTCGCAAAAGAAAAATTAGATCCTGAGTTCTCTACTTTGAGCGTGTTGATTAACGGGAATCCAATACAGCAACAGTACTTAGCACGCTTGCGCGATTTGTATAATCGCAAGCTTAAGAAATTTGAAGAAGGTGCTGCGCTATTTAAAGCGGGAGGATTAACTGACGTAATTACCATCTTCCGAAAAGGTGAGGGAAAACAGATAATGGATCAAGTTCGTGCCTTAGACGTTGTAATGGAAAAGGATGAATTAGAGCTGTTAACGACAAGGCGCAATCGTTTTTACCTTGAGTTCAACCGTACACTATTGATTGGTGCAGTGATCAACTGTTTGGGTTTACTCATTTTAGTTATTTTCTATCGCATGATCCAAATGAATTTTTCACGACAGCGGATCGTAGAAAATCAACTTAAACTAATCAATGAAAATTTAGAAGCGATTGTATTTTCGCGCACGGAGCAATTATCTAAATTGTCCAGGCATCTGTTAAAAGTATCCGAGGAGGAAAAAGCGCAACTGGCGCGCGAACTGCACGATGAGATGGGGTCAACCCTGACTGTTATCGGCATGACGTTATCGAACGTAACGTCAGAACTTGAAAAAACTGCTCCTGTCATAGCAAAAAAACTATTGAGGGCAAAACACGCATTGCAAGAAACCGTTAGCGTAAAGCGTCGAATTATTGAAAACTTGCGGCCGAGCATGCTGGATAATTTAGGCTTAGCGGCTTCAATAGAAAGTCACTGCGAAAGTATTACTCACATGGCCGGTCTTTCTTATGAAACGGACATATCGGAAGAGTTCGAAAATATTGATCCGGATTGGGCTATTGCGTTATTCCGAATAGTGCAAGAGTCACTCAACAACGTCATAAAATACGCCAATGCATCCCATGTCAAGATTACGCTCAAGCGGGATCAAACCGGTTTATGGCTACAAATACTCGATAACGGCATCGGTATTTCAGAAGACGCGTTAACAAAGCCAAAATCACATGGGCTGTTGGGAATGCGTGAACGGATTCTCTTATTAGGAGGAACCTTTACTATCGCGCGACGAAAAAATGTCCAGGGTACGTTGATCGAAGCCTTTATTCCGTCTCAGCCATAAGCGATTCTACGCATCGGACGATGGCATCCATATTTTTCAAATGGTTATTGACTAATTTAAGTGGCATCTACTTTATAGAAGACGATACCTTGTGAAAACTATGAGTTTGTTGCTTCATTCATTCTATGAAACAACAACAGTAATAAAATACACTCATCCATGCGTATTCTTTGAGCGAAACTCATTGGCCAGTTAAAAGAAATTTTTCTTTAGGCTATCAACCGGCGGCACATAATTGATTACTTTATTGGCGGCTTTGAAGGCTGACATGATAAACGCATCGCTGCATTCATACGATTCCATAT
>NZ_JASJXA010000115.1:0-1763 GCF_035018905.1 Glaciimonas sp. Gout2
ATTTCGCGTCGTTTTCAACAGAGGCCGAACTATAGCAACACATCTCAACACTGGCAAGCAATTTTATAAACAATTTTGAAATACTTTTAAAAAGGACTTTTACCACCTTTTTTCCATCTCGGATTCCGGCTCGAAAGCAGGCAAAACTACCGCGCAAATCCCGTCGCTATTTCAGTACTCCATAATACTTAATCCCGAAAAAATTGGAGATCACGATGGATTCATGCGCCTCATCACATACCGCCGAAAACACTTCGACAATTAGCATCTTATTAGAAGAAGCCAAAGCAGCCCGCACACTCTGCGCAGCGAACAACACTTCTAAGAAGCCACGCCAGTCACGTACCCTCACCAAATGAACGGCAGCAAACGATGCCTAACCTTCTTTTGGTAATTAACATAGCCAGAAAGATTCTCGGCCAAAAAAATCTCTTCAGTAAAGAGCCTCCACGCAATTAAAAGCGCCATCAAAACAACTAACAACAACCCCCACCACGCGCCAAGCGCGAGCGGAATGCCAGTAAGCATAACGACGCCCCCGGCGTACATCGGATGGCGCACGAATGCATACAGCCCAGTCGAAATGATTTTTTGATTCGCGTCGACCTCGATGATCGCCGACGCATAGGTATTTTCTTTGAACACAAAAAAAATACAAAGGAACCCCGCCGCGACAAGAGCATCTCCAAGCACCACTATATATAAAGGAACGGTTGACCAAACAAAATGATGGTCAATGGCGGACAAAACAAACACCATGACAAATACGATGACGAGCAGCGTTAATATCGTGCGTTGGCCTTCTACTTTTTCGGCACTGGGACCAATATTTAGTCGCCGCGCCAATAGCTTAGGATCTTTTTTTGCCAGATAGACAGTAATCGCCAGCGCAGAGCCCAAAAATACACCCAAAAACGCCCAGCCCCTCCAATAATGCAATGTCCGCTCGGGCACAAACACTAAAGTGCCCATACTAATTAGCAGGCGAAGAAGCCCTACAACCGCTTTTTTATGCAGATTCGTCATTTTATAATTCTAATTCATCGCGGCCACTCTGCAATCTTCTGCAGAAATCCGATCTCTTTGCGCCAGGCTTTACTCTGCCCACGACAAGCTGCCCGCGCGCGATCAAAAAGATGAAATTACTTACTTCTTATAGATGAGATTGTTCGCGCCGATTCTTTTTGCTAACAAAAAGGTGACGCACAATCTATGTATCTATCTATCTATATATATATAGATAGATAGATAGACGACGGATTTGATTTGCCAAGGAACCCCCGCTGACTATGCTTTACATACGCCATGGCCGCTAAACGGAACCGAGCAGGTTGAGATTATGCCCAACCAGAGAAATGGCGATGCACGTACCACGCAGAATTTGAAGAAAAAAAAGGGATGCCGTTTTCACGGTATCCCTTGATTTATCTTGCTAAATTTGAAGTTTTAGCTTCCGAATATTAGCAAGTACTATCAGCCGAAGCCTTATATTTTTTGGGGTGGCTGATGGGGCTCGAACCCACGACAACAGGAATCACAATCCTTATGAAAAACTCTTTATAATCAGAAGGTTAGATCATTAAGTAGGAATCTGCCAGTATAAAAATAAGCATTGCATCATAGGAGAGATTTTACGATGTTCCTACAAAATTTCTTTCATTTTTACCGCCTCATTCGATCGAAAGGTTTCGTAGAGGGAAGCTGGTTAAACCAACAAAATGAGATTTTCCTGAACCAACGAAAAAACTCACATAGCTGTAGAC
>NZ_JASJXA010000116.1:0-1762 GCF_035018905.1 Glaciimonas sp. Gout2
GGTAAGCGTTCCCTCAGTACCCTCTACCCATAAACACCAAATTTCTGCATGATTTGAATGGGAAGGCACAAATTAATTGTGCCCACAAATTCACATTATGGACACAAATATTGGGACGGTTTCGCGAGCAAAGCGCGGCGCTTATCGCCAGCATTCAACGGAATTTAAACGCAGGGTCGCCGAAGAATCTCTGGTGCCAGGAACTTCGGTATCGCGGGTGGCGCGTGCGCATGACCTCAATGCCAATCAGGTTTTTGCATGGCGCAAGCTATTTCATGTGGGAGCCTTTGAAACTGCCTCGGGCCCGCAGAGTACATTATTGCCGGTTGTGCTCAGCGATCCCCTGCCGGTAGATACACAACCGGTCTTTACCAGTACCGCTGTTTCCCCCGGGGTCATTATTCTGGAAGTAGGCAAAGCCCGGCTTCGACTCGAAGGCGTCGTCGACTCTGCCATGCTTGCCCTTGTTCTGGAACGGTTGCTCGCATGATTGGTCTGCCGGCAGGCACACGTATCTGGATGGCAGCGGGTGTGACCGATATGCGCTGTGGTTTTAATGGCCTGGCAGCCAAGGTGCAGACGGCATTGGCCGAAGATCCGTTCAGCGGTCATGTCTTCGTCTTTCGGGGACGGCGTGGAGATATCCTTAAAATTCTGTGGTGGACCGGCGATGGCCTGTGCCTGCTGGCCAAGCGCCTCGAACGCGGCCGTTTCATCTGGCCGCAGGCAACGGAAGGATCGGTGTCGCTCTCGCAAGCGCAGTTGTCGATGCTATTGGAAGGGATCGACTGGCGGCGTCCGGAACGCACGAATCGGCCCTCATCAGGCTTGTAAACATCGCCACACATGCGTAAACTGGCACCATGCCAACGCACACCACTCTTCCTGACGATATCGCGACCTTGCAGGCCATGATCCTGGAGCGTGACGTCGCCCTTGCCGCGCAAAGTGAAACGCTGGCGCAGTTGCGGGAAGAGCTTTCCACGCGCGGGATCGAAATCGAACACCTCAAGCTTCTTATCGCCAAGCTCAGACGCATGCAGTTCGGCCGCAAATCCGAGAAGCTCGATCACCAGATCGAACAACTTGAACTGCGACTGGAAGATTTGCAGGCCGATGAGAGTGCTGTTGCCATGGAAGAACCTCCGACCAGAAAGCCACGCCAGAGTGCACCGCGCAAACCGCTGCCCCTTCATTTACCCCGTGATGAGAAGATTTATTTGCCCGAACAAAATGCCTGTCCGGATTGCGGTGGTGGCCTGCGGCAACTGGGCGAAGACGTTGCTGAACAACTCGAATTCATTCCCGCCAGCTTCAGAGTCATCCGACACATTCGTCCGAAGCTGGCCTGCAAGTGCTGCGATACCATCCTGCAAGCTGCCGCGCCCAGTCGTCCGATTACACGCGGTCTGGCAGGTCCCGGATTACTGGCCCATGTACTGGTCAGTAAATATGCCGATCACCTGCCGCTCTATCGGCAATCTGTCATGTATGCCCGTGAAGGTGTCGAACTGGATCGGGGATTATTGGCTGACTGGGTCGGTGCTGCCAGCAGTTTGCTGCGACCACTGGTGGACGCGATTCGACGCCATGTGCTGGCTGCCACGAAACTGCATGCCGACGACACACCCATACCCGTTCTGGCACCGGGTAATGGCAAGACCAAGACAGCGCGACTATGGACCTATGTGCGGGATGACCGTCCTTCCGGATCTGTTGAACCAGCAGCAGTCTGGTTTGCCTATACTCCGGACCGTAAAGG
>NZ_JASJXA010000117.1:0-1625 GCF_035018905.1 Glaciimonas sp. Gout2
TAACCGCGTAACAACATCGCAGGCGCAGCGGTCACGATCGGCCAGAATGAGCGGTCACGTTGACCAGAATACGCAACACCCTACCGGCTTGGCCGAAAGACCCGATGCTTTTCCAGGGGGTCGAAGGTAGTATTTATGACGATCTTAATAATCCCTATTGGAATCAGGGAGAAGAAAAGAAAAAAATAGAGCCTGTTCCCACGACAACAAGTGTACCAAGTGTAGCACCTAAGTTAGACGTTGCCGCTTCCTCCAACTACCTCAGCATCGACTCGTTTGATACTTCTCTTAACGGGATTCACACTTGGTCTTCCATGGACAAAGGAGTAATCCTAAATGGCATCAACGCATACCAGCGTTGGCCAACAAATGTTGCCCAGGACGACCGTTTAAAGGGCATTGCACTTGAGCGTTCAAACGATCCTATATTTCGTGTGGATCAATTACTGAGTGCGTTCACGCCTGTGGTTTCCCGGATGATTGGAGGTCAGCCATCGGTTGATCAGTACGAGTATGCGATGTTGAAATACGCAGTGCATTCCAAGTTGCCGCCAGTTGACAAAGGCGTTGCTTATGATAGCCCAGCACATCCACAGCCAACGACGCCACAATCGGCACTGAAAAACGACGTTGCGCAACTATTTTTCAATGCTTTAGGCCAAATATCAGAGCCATCTGGTGCGCAAGTCCTTGAGGTCTTCGTACGAAAAAATACAAGCGCTGCGTTAAGCCTCGACCCAACGCTCGATACATTAGCAGGATTTTCTGATCGCATCAAAGCGAGTGTTATTAACCGGCTAGATTTGCACCTTCCTTCATTGAAGGCCGCTGATCGTGCTAGATTAAATACGCTAGCAAAATGGTTTGTTGAGGCGTCTTTACATGCCATTGATCCTTTGTTCAACGCACAATTTAACATGAGACAACGTGATTTTCGTGATGCGCACTATCAGGGCCGTGATGGCGCGTTAATGAGTATTGGAGCAAGCTTCATTAATCAATTTTCAGTCAAAGCAGGTACGCTTCTTACGCCCTCTATTTTGCGTGAGGCAGGGTTGCATAGTTTGATTGATATTGCTCCTTCTGCGTGGCTACCCTCTACTGGTTCTACCTTGACACGTTTCGGTCAGTCAATAGAGAAAAGGATTTATGGTGAGCCTTCAGGTACTGCGACTGATCGTATGAAGTCGGGACTTGCCGCGTTAATTGCACCTGAAATACCACGGATTCGTCTCTTGCAGGAAGTCAACATAAGCGAGGAAAGGTTCTTACGCAATATTAATGATCAGTTCAATGAAGATGGGGTTCACAAGCGACAATCCGAAGCTGCATTAGATTTACTAATATTTAGTAAATTTAAGTTATATAGTTTCGGTCTTAAGCAATTGCCGCAAATCGATCAAGATAATTTGGTTAGCGCAAGTAGGATTGGGCAACTAGAAGTATTTATGCCGAAAGTAGTTTTATACGATACGCAACATGCTGATATCAGTTATAAGGCTGCACTTAAAGCCACTTCTGGTCTAATCGCACGAACTGGCCATACGGAAAGTGAATATTATTTATTTTCTGAAGGGCGCTGCTGGGGTTCTCCGGTTGTTTCTAAAGTGACGGAACAAATAAAT
>NZ_JASJXA010000118.1:0-1115 GCF_035018905.1 Glaciimonas sp. Gout2
TCTATAGATGACGATACATTTTTTCTTCTCGTCAATACAAAAACCACTTTCTGTCTGTTGCTTGGTGCTGCTTGTGAGTGCTTAAGGTTGTTTAAGTAGTGACGAATCAAGAACCATTCGCAAATTTTTATCCTTCCTTGTACACCTGATTTTCACAAAAAATAAGCGTTGAATATTCGAAGGTATTTTCTGGCTTTTTTTTGAAGTAAATGGCGCTCATAAAGGAAGCGTGGTTTTTGGCTGGGATATGGAAATGGTATCTATTCTATGCAGCGAACAGGCAATCAACTTTATAAATACTATCCACATTTGGGATAAATCCCATGTTCCCAATATCGCTTCTCTGTAAAACTGCATCTCATCAACTTAATCAGAGCAAAACGAGTTTGATGTAGAAGCACTCATCCTCATCATCGCTCACCTCAACAGGAGCCTTACAAAATGCGCATCAATCGACTTATCACCGTGTCAGCAATTTTTCTGTTTAGCGTGATGCCGTATGCAATGGGATCGAACGTCGCTGTTGGCTTGCAGCATGATGATACAAAACAGCTGGGGAATTTTGGAGCACTGAAAAAAAGCGATAGCAAGCGCGCAATCGGTTTGCAGGCTTCAGCCCAGTATGGACTACTTGAAAAAAGTCGGAATAGATTGTCGGTTCAATCGATCCCATCCGTTGGTGATCAAGCTATAAATAATAATCTATGGAATAGCTTACCAATGGAAAAATCATTTAAGCGAGTTGAAGGTTTGGGTGAGCGTCATGTTACGGTTTTTTCAGATCCTAACTGCAGCTATTGCAAACGTTTGGAAGCAGAACTGGCGAAGCTCCACAACGTGACCGTACATACATTTATTTTTCCTTTTTTGTCTGAAAATTCAAGAGAAAAGGGAAACAATATTTTATGCGCAAAAAATCCTTCTGCCGTTTGGGGGGAATGGATGTTGCATGGCAAGGCGCCTGTAAAAAATCCCCTTTGCGCTTCAACATTACAAGAACTTCTCGATGTCGGGCGGCGTTTCGATATTCGTGGAACGCCAGTTCTGATTTTCCCCGATGGCTCCCGCATTAGTGGTTTTATTTCTGCCGAAACGATTGAAAAAAAATTAGAGCA
>NZ_JASJXA010000119.1:0-1097 GCF_035018905.1 Glaciimonas sp. Gout2
GGGCGTTCTCAAAGACCAAGTGCAACACCTTCTGCTGTAAGGTGCCGCCATGGCGAAAATTTACAAACATTTAACTACTCAGGAACGCGCCGTCGTCATGACCATGCGCGACGACCTGTGCTCCACCCGATCCATTGCTAAACGCCTTTGCCGTTCAGCCAGCACGATTAGCCGCGAACTCAAACGCACCAGCGGTGCCGGCGTCTACGATGCCAATCTGGCCCACGCACAATGCCAGGCGCGTCGTGTCCTGCCGCGACGTCTTCCCAAACTGCACGCGGACGGGGCCTTGTTCCAGGTCGTCCGGCATCAGCTAAAACTCCTCTGGTCGCCGCAGCAAATAGCGCGCAAACTCAGGGCCCTTTGGCCCGACAATTCTGAGAAATCTGTGTCCCACGAGACCATCTACAACGCCATCTACTTGCACCCACGCGGCGAACTCAAGCGTGAGCTGATTGCCTGCCTGCGTCACCACAACCAGGTCCGTAAGCCACGCAGCCGTGGCACCGATCGCCGGGGTCAGATCCCAGATATGCAGAGCATCCACATCCGGCCTCCAGAGGTCGAGGACCGCCTCATTCCCGGCCATTGGGAAGGGGACTTGATCAAGGGTGCCGGCAACCGCTCATCGGTGGGCACGCTGGTCGAGCGCACGACCGGCTTTGTGGTGCTCGCCAAGATGGACAACGCAACCACCAAAGCGGTCGTCGACAGCTTCTCGGCGGTGCTCAACCGCGAGCCGGCAGCGATGCGCAAGACCATGACTTACGACCAAGGGCGCGAGATGCACGGCCACAAAATCCTCACCGAGCGCACCGGTGTTCAGATCTATTTCGCCGACCCGCACAGCCCTTGGCAGCGCGGGTCAAATGAAAATACCAACGGCTTGTTGCGCCAATACATGCCCAAGGGTTCGGACCTGTCGATCTACTCTCAGGACGAACTCGACGCCATCGCCTTGTCGCTCAATACGCGTCCAAGAGCAAGGCTCGATTATGAGTCGCCACTCGTCGTTTATACTCAGCACATCGCGTTGCTACAACATCCGACTGACACTGTTAATTAACCCAGTGTTGCGCTTGGTATTTGAAACCGCC
>NZ_JASJXA010000120.1:0-1043 GCF_035018905.1 Glaciimonas sp. Gout2
TGTCGCCTCCGCCCAGTTTGACAATCGGGCCCTTGAAGGTCTCGTCCAACATGTCTTTAACAAGTTTGGCACGGCTAGTATTGGAATTTTTCTTGCCCGTCTCTCCCTGTATGGCAGACACTTTAGAGGATTCAGGCACAGGGTCCCAGTTCCGTTTGGCCTTGTCCCATGCGGTCACAAAATTCCGGTTCAGGCAATGCAGCGCTTTACCCTTCACCCGAATCGCGTAGTCACGGAATGGTTTAAGTCCGAGCCCAGGATTGCGCTTATCCGCTCCGCCTTCGCGTTGATGCCCGCGTCGCTCATCGTTATAAAGGTGCGCAGGCGTATCCCAATAGTCGGTGGTGGAATTGAGTCCCATCACGTAGCCGACCGCTTCCTCTCGCAGTTCGACATCAATCAGAATCGGCTTTTGGTGATGCGTTGCTACGCGGTTCAGGCCTAACACTTCAATATCCGTAAACCCTGGCGTTTCTCCGTTCAGACTCGCCGTTATCGCTCCAGCGTCAGCTGAGCGATAACGCACATGCAAATTGGGAATACGCCCCGCCATCGCATCGTCCCACCAGTCTTCACAAAATTTGGCACGTTCATAGTTGGGATCTTTCTTATCGGCCCGCCCCCATTTAGGATGGCCGTAAAGATTGCTTGCCATACGACCAACACCACCGACCATTCCATCGGCGTACCATACCAACAAACGCACCGTCACGCCGCTACCGGCTCTCTCACGCAATAAATCGCCGTAAGTGGTACTACGCGGCCAATCCTTTGCGTTGCGATCTGTCACTTCCATACCGGGATCAAAACCCCAGCAGATCAAATCAATGCTTTTTATAGCCGCGTTGATATCTTTAACAATGTGGGGAAATGCTTCTGATGCGCAGATATAAAAATCGAGGTGATTGTCGACCGAAATCGGATGCCGACCAACACCATTACGATTCTCCAATAACCATTGCCGACTCATGGTAGCCCGACAGTTGACTTCATCAACATGGGTCGTTTCAGTAAAAAATAGGTCTTTGATATTCGGTGGCATG
>NZ_JASJXA010000121.1:0-1022 GCF_035018905.1 Glaciimonas sp. Gout2
CTCCGAACGCTGGCTGACTAAACGCAATATTTGCAGCTATCACCAGCCATTTCATGCCGACACTCAGTTCCCACACTTTCACATCATTCCTTTGTTTTCGTTGTAACACCAAAAAGATGTGTCAGGCTAAGACCTACCGACTTCCTTACTTCATTCGAAAAATGTGAAGAGGAAGCATATCCGTGGGCTATAGCTGCCTCTGTTATCGATTGACGATCCGCAATCACTGCCAAAACAGCCTTTGCGAGCTGCCACTCTTTAAGTTCCGACTTCGGACTACTACCAGTTCCTGAACGAAATAGTCGACGAAAATGACATGCCGAAACGCCATACCGAGCACTCAGTGTTTTTAATTTTTCACCTTCCCCTCCCTCCCGTAGCAAAAAGGACACTATTGAATAAGTCTCCGTACGGCGTAACGCTGCAGAAATACGTATATATTCCGGGGTTTTGTCAATTGCCATTCGCAAGAACAAAGACTTTATACAACCACCGGTTACATGCAATTTTGGGAGCAATTCCACGTTATTTTCGGTAGGCCGAATTTCTAATTGCGTGCGCTCATCAAGTCCACTATCAATAAATACTTGAAGTTTAATTAGCACTTTTAAAGACTCTAGATTCACGGCATGCACCAACGTATTCCTCCTCAGCAGTTTCTACAAAAGGCACCAAAAGGCCACTATGCGACACGAATCGTTTTTTAACTTTGAAAGCTATGTGATCTCTTTTGTTTATTGCTACGTCGCTTTTACTCTTTATAAAAACGGCTTCTCCACAAGCTGAAGTCTATTTGCATCCGCTAAAAGAACAAATGGGACAGGGATTAAACATTGCGTATTTCTATAGGACAAAAACAAAAAAATAGGCGGGGCTTAACAAAAAATGGGCGCTATATACGGACATAAGTATCTATTTAGGTGAGAGGCAGCAAACCTTAGCTAGGGAAAATTAATTTCTATGAGGGCGTGACATTGCTCTGAATTTAGTGACTCAGGTAGCGCCACATTCGGCGTATTATT
>NZ_JASJXA010000122.1:0-942 GCF_035018905.1 Glaciimonas sp. Gout2
GTGCAGCCGTTAGCGCGCTATTTTTCACCTCTGCACAAGCAGCTATGTCCGCCGAAACAGCGGGGTCTGATGTGGCACAACTTAAATGGAAATACCAGCCACCGGGAGATAAGTTCTTTGACTTGGCATTAGATGCAGGGGGTGATGTATATGCTGGCCGAACCAATCATAGCGCTAAAGCAAGACACATCGGTATGCTCGGGTTCAGCGATGTAGAAGATCAATTTAAGCTTAAGTGGAGTCTAGATTATTTGACCGAATATCCTACCGGCCACAATTTGGAAGTCCCTTATTATCACAATCGGTACAGAAGCTTTACAGGGTTAATTGTTAAAGATAACACGGTCGTAGCAAGACTATTTGATAGTAGTTTGCTGATATTTGTGGACACGCGTACTGGAAATGTATTAAGGACGACCCCACTTGAGCCTTTGTCCAAGATGTCAACCCAGCATGTAGACACAGCGGCATTGGGAGAGGATGGGACGCTTTATTTCAATCGATGCAATGCGGTATCAAGTTCCGTATCTGAACATGAATTTTTAGGCGTTGGTTTTAACGATGGTTTGATAAAATGGCAAAAACAATTAAAAGGTGTCGGTTGTACTAAACCGCAGTTTAACGAATATTTTGAGGTTTTTTCTCCTGTCATTGATGCAGCCGGTGTAGCGCATATTTCTACTCAGGAACAAGGGCATTTCAACGGCGCCAACTTTACCGTCGCAGAAAATGGTGATGCATCTAAGGGAGTCAGATTACCTATGCGCTCGCTGCAGTCGGCAGTGGGTGACAACGGTGTAATTTATACACTTGGATACAAGCAGGCCAACTATAACTCTACGCAAACAGAATATGGTCTTTACTCGGCGGTTTCAAATACCAAGCGCAACACTGGGTTAATTAACAGTGTCAGTCGGATGTTGTAGCAACGCGATGTGCTGA
>NZ_JASJXA010000123.1:0-866 GCF_035018905.1 Glaciimonas sp. Gout2
TCAGCACATCGCGTTGCTACAACATCCGACTGACACTGTTAATTAACCCAGTGTTGCGCTTGGTATTTGAAACCGCCCTGTTTGTTTAAATGTGTTTTACTCGCAAATATGCTTAAAGCTTGGCTTTGATCGGTCTGTAGCCCGTGCAAGTTAAACGCTAGATGGCTTTGTTCTAGCTTTGAAAGAGGTAGAAAAAGGGATAAAAGAATAAAATTTGCTTTAGCGACATCAAAAAAACATTTTTTCAGGTTAATACCGGATTAAAAAAGCAATTTTCTGAATAAAGCTGTGGATAACAAGTGAATAAATTGTGGAAAATGAGGGTTTCTTGGTATATGCCATTGTTATTCAACAGATGCTCTCAAGTAGTACAGCGTTTACTCTGACGTTATCCTTGTTCTACCTTGCTGTTTACAAAAAGAAAATTGACGTTATCCACAGAAAAGGTGGTCGTTAACTACTATTACTATTTATATATATAAACAAGTAAACACTAATACGACTTTGAAGTAAGCGATATAAGACGAAGATTAGACAAAAACGTCTGTTCAAAAAATGTCTGGCAAGATTAAAGTTAAGTGAATTCGTAATAGCGCATGAAAGCGAATCAACTTATATCGGTCCAGTGCTTTAAGGTCTGTGGATAAGTCTTTGGATATCGAGGTGAATAAGTTGGGTACAACCTACTAAATCTTAATAAACATTTTTTTATCCACCAGTTATGGTTAATGAATACATTGTTTAAGAGGGACTTATCCTTATCCTAAGTCATTGTTTTTAAATGAGATTTCTGACTTGTACACAGAAAAGTAGGGTGTTAACTACTACTACTGTCTCTTATACACATCTCCGAGCCCACGAGACCG
>NZ_JASJXA010000124.1:0-845 GCF_035018905.1 Glaciimonas sp. Gout2
TAGGGCGTGTTGACATATAAAACGCTGTTAACTTTTTCCAAATTGTGTTTACATTCTAGATTTTAAAGAATGCATGCATGTTGCGACTGATGTTACGAGACGATCAATGGGAACGACTAGCGCCGTTAGTGCGTGGCAAAGCTGGCGATAGAGGGCGTAGCGGGATCGATAATCGGCTCTTTATTGAGGCCGTATTGTGGATAGCCCGCACGGGGAGTCCGTGGCGCGACTTACCAAGCGAATTTGGGAATTGGAACAGCATCTATGTGCGATTTGCACGGTGGTCGAACAAAGATGTGTGGCACGCCATTTTTGCTGTGTTGCGTGAGGATGCTGATGTTGAGGAAGTCTCTATAGACAGCACCGTCATCCGTGCGCATCAGCATGCTGCAGGTGCTGCTAAAAAAAGGGTGAGCAAGCGCTTGGCCGTTCTCGCGGTGGGTTCGGCACTAAAATCCATGCCTGCGTTGAAGGACTCGGGCAGTTAGCGCGGTTTGTGCTTACCGGTGGGCAAGTGCATGATTCAACCCAAGCAGAAACTTTATTGAAAGAGATTGAGCCGCAGGCGGTATTGGCTGATAAAGCTTATGACACGAATGCGCTGCTTGACTGTATTGCAGGTAAAAATGCCAAGGCGGTTATTCCGCCAAAAGCAAACCGGAAGGAACAAAGAGAATTCGACCAACATCAGTACCGAAACCGTAATTTAGTGGAACGATTCTTTGCGCACATCAAACAATTTAGGCGCATCGCTACGCGTTACGACAAACTAGCTTCGCGCTTTGCTTCATTCGTGGCGCTCGCGGCTTCGGCACTTTGGTTGAAATAAATGTCAACACACCCTA
>NZ_JASJXA010000125.1:0-748 GCF_035018905.1 Glaciimonas sp. Gout2
ATCAAAATCCCATGAGAATCCCGCCGCCTGAAACGTATTAATAGTCATATCTAATAATTTATTTAGCCCTTTCGGCGCACCATTAATAAAAATAAACCAGCTAATTACGACATGAATAAACATGAAAATTAAATAAATAAATTGATACTTAGTTTTATTTATGGGGCGGTCAATTTTCATCATTTTTCGTTTCAAAATCATTGCTAATGATTAATTGAACATCCAAGAAAGCATCGGCGTATTGATGGTTGGTTCCCATTTCTTGCAGAGCCAGCACTTCATGGATTGACAATTCAATAGTAGACATAATTTATTCCTTAGATGTTTGGATCGTTGTATTCTGATTAATCAGAGTCGTGACGACTTCGTCAATTTTGACGAAATCTTTGCCTATTTTTTTAGTAATGGTGTATTGCACGTCGAAGCGATAATCAATGGTGCGATGTGCCTTGAAAAGAACAATAATAGGAACTGGGTCTTTGACAGTGACGAGTTGTCGGTCGGATGCTTGAAAGACGTAGTACGTACTCAAATCATCAGGCTCGTCTGGATTTCCGAGCTGGTACTTGCGATAAATTCCTTGATGCCCTATACGGTATTCCAATCCTCGACGGTTAGGATCAAAGTGATCTACCGCGTTATCCTCCAGATTTTTTGCATAGTTGGCACTGGTGGGTATTCTGGCCGATCGTGACCACCGATTCTGGTCTATCGTGACCGACCATTCTGGCGCATCGTGACCGCTCAT
>NZ_JASJXA010000126.1:0-708 GCF_035018905.1 Glaciimonas sp. Gout2
GGTGTGACGTACCAGGTCGCTATCAAATTGCGGTCGTAGG
Organism: Glaciimonas sp. Gout2; assembly: GCF_035018905.1. NCBI lineage: Bacteria > Pseudomonadati > Pseudomonadota > Betaproteobacteria > Burkholderiales > Oxalobacteraceae > Glaciimonas > Glaciimonas sp. Gout2. Next base: position 41 of record NZ_JASJXA010000126.1, read on the forward strand.
CCCCACAAGTACGGACGAAGACCGTGTATGGGTTATCGACACAAAGACTGGAGGCGTAAGTTTATGTTACGAGTCGGCTGCTCAAATTCACTGTCTGAAAAGTGAACCTCCGAATCTGCAATTTTAACAACCGATACGCCGCCCACACGACTCACAGGACTTTAGGAAACCAAACATGAAGAAACTAATTATTATCGTCGCCTTGATACTTACTGGATGTGCATCTCCAGCAGTTTTTCGTGATCCGAAAAGCGGACAAGTTGCTCAGTGCAACGCTGCCACACCAGGAATTTTCCCTATCATTGCCCAGCATGAAATTGATGATTGCGGCGCGGCATATTTACGTATGGGCTGGCAAAAGCAATGATTTTTCTGGATTATCATTAACCACACTGCCAGCACTCTTTGGGATGTGATAGGCAGTGAGTCCGTGGCTAGCAATATTCATAAATTGCCTCGCCATCCGAACAACGGCGAAACATTCAGAAAATGGCGCGTCAATTATGAAAGAAGAACAAGCATCGTGGGGCATGCGATAGATGCGGATTTATCACCTGAGTTTTTTGCGTATAGCAGAAACTGCCTAAGCACCGAGCCAGATTTTAAGAGCAACGTGGGTAGGCGTGTGGGTAGGAGAAATGCAAAAAGCCCCGTCATAGGGGCTTTTT
>NZ_JASJXA010000127.1:0-684 GCF_035018905.1 Glaciimonas sp. Gout2
TGTCAATGCCGGAGTAAAGATGTACCAAATGGCGCGTTAAAAGTGTACCAATCCGGGTTAATAAATAGAGCCGTTGAGGCCCTGAATTGTTCTCTTTTCAATGCACATTTCTATACTCTGCAGAGTTGGGGTGGCGGGCGCAGCGCAGCGTAGCCCGTTCCCTCAAGTCGTTGCTTTTACGGGTTGGCCCCTCCTTTTTCAGCAGTGCTGTTTGGTTTGACATTGCGCTGTTGCCGTTTCTTGCTGGTGGCCAATCGATACGATTCGCCGTTCATTTCCAGGATGTGGACGTGATGGGTAAGCCGGTCAAGCAAGGCGCCAGTCAGCCGCTCCGAACCGAGGACGCTGGTCCACTCGTCAAACGGTAAATTCGAGGTCACCAGCGTGGCACCGTGCTCATAGCGTCGGCTAAAGACCTCAAACAACAATTCCGCACCGACCGCTGTGAACGGCACATAGCCCAGTTCATCGACAATCAGTAACTTCACGTTAGTCAGTTGCTTTTGCAAGGCACGCAGTCGTTTCTCGTCACGCGCTTCCATCAGTTCATGGACCAGGGCGGCGGCCGTCGTAAAGGCAACGCTGTGTCCTTTCTGACAGGCAGCTAATCCTAGTGCCAGCGCAGTATGCGTCTTGCCAACACCCGAAGGTCCTAACGCGATGACGTTCTCGCGCTTATCAATC
>NZ_JASJXA010000128.1:0-652 GCF_035018905.1 Glaciimonas sp. Gout2
CGCGCCAATGCTTTTGCGAGTAATTATTCGGCCCCGCGGGTTGAAGTGGTGGATCGTCTGCTGGCTTTTCTGAACGCCGGTATTCACCCGATCATGCCGCAAAAAGGATCGGTCGGCGCGTCCGGCGATCTGGCACCGCTATCGTATCTGGCGGCGGCCATTGCCGGTTTCGATGAAGCCGAAGTCATGTATCAGGGCCAGCGCATGCGCGCACCGCAAGCCATTACCGCCGCGGGTATCGCGCCGGTCAAATTTGATTTGCAAGCCAAGGATGCGTCGGCGCTCATTAATGGTTGCACCGCTTCGCTGGCTGTTGCCGTATTGGTGGCCCACGATGCCCGTCATCTCTTAACCGATGCCTGCCTGTCATTAGGCCTGACATTGGAAGCAATGCGGGCCGAAATGGCCGCCTTTGATCCACGCATTCAGCAGGCACGTCCGCATGCCGGTCAAATCAAAACGGCAGCGGTCGTGCGCAAATTACTCAAAGGTTCAACCCGCACCACGCATGAAGCCCGCGCCGTACAGTTTCCCGAAGAATCCCGCCGCACTGACATTCCGTACACGGCGCGGATTCAGGATGTCTACTCACTGCGTTGTGCACCGCAAGTGTACGGACCGGTGTTCGATGCGCTCGATTACATCGATAACA
>NZ_JASJXA010000129.1:0-645 GCF_035018905.1 Glaciimonas sp. Gout2
ATTTCCGGGGCCAGGAACCGTTGTTGGTGCTGTTGTGGGAACCGGAGTCGGCGTTGGTTTGGGTTACTGGGTCAATAATGTACTTCAACAAAATAAGCTTCCAAATGGAGCGATTGACGCAATTCCGGGAGCTAAAGAGTGGGGGAGAAATAATGGTGTGCCAGAACGGAATGCAGTTCGAGACTTCCATCGTATCAAGGGACGTCAAAAAGGAAAACCTGGTGCTAAAGCGGGCGATGACTGTTCAGTGAATCCGGCTACTGGTGAAGTTTTTGATGGTCAAGGTGAGCACATCGGTGACTTGGGCAACGGTGGTTGATAAACCCAAAATAAAAGGTACTTTATGTTGATATCTGTCACATTAAGAGTTAAGGGTGATCTTCTCGATCCCAAGGGAATCACAGCAATTTTAAATGTTGTCCCTCATGTATCAATGTACAAAGGAGAGACGCGAATTTCTTCTTCAAAAAGGGAAATTGTTTCAAAATTCGGTCTTTGGGAATGGTATAGCGATGATGCGTCCAACACGCTAACAATCGACGATCACATCAAACGCCTAAAAAGCACTTTTCAGCATGCATACGATTTGCTTCCTAATTTGCCAAATGTAGACAATGCTTGGGTAGATATATGCATTGTGGACAG
>NZ_JASJXA010000130.1:0-642 GCF_035018905.1 Glaciimonas sp. Gout2
TTAACCGCGTAACAACATCGCAGGCGCAGCGGTCACGATCGGCCAGAATGAGCGGTCACGTTGACCAGAATACGCATTTAGTCTCTGACAAGGCTTAAATTTAATGTATTTATTAGCAAAAAGGCCGCGCCATTTTGGTTTGCGGCCTTTTTGCTGTGGAAGTGTATCTCTCTCAGGAGTGTTGTTCACCGAAGACTGGCACAGAATGTAAAGCCTTACAGGAAAGTGTTTATTTTGGTGTGGGGTATTTGACGTGACGGTTAATGGGTAAGCGATTGCCAATGGTGTACTGAAGAGCGGCGGGTAGGTAATGAAGATGGTAGCCAATGGCGACGGCAGGAGATCGCATAGCTAAGCATCTCAAGATTAGGCTGAGTGTCACGAAATGTGAAGATTACAGTAGATATTGCTCGTGAGCGCTGAGTGCGCTTGGCTTGCTGGCTCTTGTCCGGTCGCGGGGTAGCTGATGCGCGGTTAATGTTGTTGAGGGTTGGGTGTTGAGTGTTGTTGGTTGTCATTGCATAAATCGTTTCTGCAAAGCAAAAACCCTCCCCGATTACTCGGAGAGGGTTTTCTAATAAGAGCCTGACGATGACCTACTTTCACACTGGTTGCAGCACTATCATCGGCGCAAAGTCGTTT
>NZ_JASJXA010000131.1:0-637 GCF_035018905.1 Glaciimonas sp. Gout2
TAACCGCGTAACAACATCGCAGGCGCAGCGGTCACGATCGGCCAGAATGAGCGGTCACGTTGACCAGAATACGCAACTGGAACGATCAGGGGCTATTGTTGGGCTTAGATATATTTTTATCTGATCTTTTTCAGGTGCGTTTCCTGGTTTTATAGGTTCCATACTCGGATAATGAAAAGCAAAGGTAATCAGATTTTTATCTGCATCATCCGCTTCATATTTAACAGGTAAAGTAAACGTCGCTTTCCCATCCTTAGAATGCAGTTGTTTCACCGAATCGTCCTTCGTGTTAGAAACGATCAAATAGAACACCACCACCGATAAAAAAATACAGAATATAAAAATCGCTAGCGACATCACAACGATTCCCAAAATACGGAGCCATGATCTTTTACGTTTCGTCATGCAGCGACCTTGTTTCTCGTTATTTCGGCTCTTTGATTTTGTCCGCTTATTGGGGTGTTCAACAGGTGATTGTTGAGCGCTTTGCTTAACACCAGAGCGCGTTGCGCGCTTGGTTCAAATTGATCCAGCGTGTTCCGAATGACGTCAAAACCATTCAGATGCATCCCATCGGCATCCACCTTCAATTCAATCTGATCAATCAACGACTTAAACCGTGTCTGCAATAACAGCG
>NZ_JASJXA010000132.1:0-614 GCF_035018905.1 Glaciimonas sp. Gout2
GTTGGCGCACATTGCTCCATCAACAAACGTCCGACGCCGGTTGAACCGGTGAACGTCAGCTTACGCACAATCGGATTGCTGGTCATTTCTGCACCGATGACACGGGCAGCGCCTGTGACAACGCTAAACACACCCGCTGGAACACCGGCGCGCTCCGCCAGTACTGCCAGCGCCAACGCTGAGAAAGGTGTGGATTCCGCAGGTTTCAGCACCATCGGACATCCCGCAGCCAACGCCGGGCCAACTTTGCGGGTAATCATCGCTGCGGGAAAATTCCAAGGCGTAATCGCCGCGCAAACGCCAATCGGCTCCTTGATCACAACAATACGATTATTTGGCGAGGTCGATGGAATGGTGTCACCGCCAGCGCGTTTACCCTCTTCAGCAAACCATTCAATAAAAGAGGCTGCATAAGTGATTTCACCCTTGGCTTCAGCCAGCGGCTTGCCTTGTTCCAATGTCATGATCAGCGCCAGATCATCCGCATTCGCCAACATCAGATCATTCCATTTACGCAAAACCACGCTGCGCTCTTTGGCCGTTTTACGACGCCATGATTTCCAGGCCGCGTTAGCGGCAGCAATCGCACGTCTGGTTTCGGTCGTACCCATTAG
>NZ_JASJXA010000133.1:0-606 GCF_035018905.1 Glaciimonas sp. Gout2
CGGTCGCGCCATCGTTGCCGCGTGGGAAAAGAAGCTGCATATTCTGGAAGCGTTTAACGGGCAATATTATTTTGCGACTATCCGCAATACGCTGAGCCAGTGCGCACCGAGCGCACAACGCGCTCTGGATTTAAGTCAAGTGTTTGACGCACATCCATTAAACGATGTAGCAGGGATACAAAATTCTCTTATTAGAACCATCAGAAACAAGGTCGCTGCATGACGAAACGCAAACGGTCTTTTCTGCACATTTTTTTGATGATAGTGCTGATTTGTATATTTTGTATATTTTGTATATTTAATGCTATTAGTAATAATTTTTTATCATGAAAAATATAAAAATTCTGAAATATATACAATATTTATTTTTTTTACTTTCTTTTATATTGTTGATTTTATCAATAGTATTAATTGAAATTGGGGTAATAAAACCGATTTCGTTATCCTACAAAAATGTCTTTAATTATCTTTTATTTATTTTTGAAAATTTTAGCTGGGAGCTGAACAATGTTGCGATGTATGTAATATTGGAAATTGGATGTTTATTTATTTTTTTTGGAATCGCCTTATATATCGCAGTAAAAATACTTCCGATGCAACTTTCGG
>NZ_JASJXA010000134.1:0-604 GCF_035018905.1 Glaciimonas sp. Gout2
TCAACCGGGCTGGTTGCAGTCCGCGCGGGAGGCGATCACGCCGGATGCTTTTAGGCTTCTTCCTTCCGGCACAACGCGGCAGATGGCGCAGATCGTGCGTACCCAACCGGAAGAGTCGGACAAAACTATTCAGGAAGCCTACTGGCTGGCCACCAGTCAGGCGCGCAATTATCTCTATATCGAAAATCAATACTTTCAGTACACACCATGGGCAGAACATCTGAAAGCCATGCGTAAGCGTTATGTTAAGCGTATGCGGGAATGTGGATGGGGAGCCAATGTTCCCGATTTATATGTTTTTATCGTCATTCCCGAAGCCGAGCGCCACGGGATGGTCCCGCGCACCTACGATACCGTGGCCGAACTGGGCCAAGCCCAGACCATGAAGAACTACGATGAGGCAGTCAGGCAGCAACGTGAATGGAGTTTGGGCTTTTTCAATCAATGGATTGCGACTCCTTTCAAGAAGCTTATGTCGCTTGGGAGGCTGATACCGTCAATTGACGAGATCACCAAGGGGGATATTGTCGACTCGGCTGCGCGCATCCCGGTAACCGAGGCCGAGTTGGAGGGGATGGGCATCAAAATCCTGATCGCCAAGCTG
>NZ_JASJXA010000135.1:0-588 GCF_035018905.1 Glaciimonas sp. Gout2
TCAGCACATCGCGTTGCTACAACATCCGACTGACACTGTTAATTAACCCAGTGTTGCGCTTGGTATTTGAAACCGCCATGACATAAGTAGCTCATTCAATGATCTTTTCCAAAAAGATGGTGGGGAGAAAGTGGCCGAGGCGATATTTAGAGATTTTTTTGGTATTGTTGGAGGTGCGATAGTCGGTGGGTTAACAACAGTTGGCATGATCCCATATACTGGGGTATGGGCCCCTGAGTTCGGTTATTTGGCTGGAGAGGCATACGCCAAATTTTGGAATCAAGCATTTGATGATGCTAAAAATACTTCAAAAAAATATAATTTTGGAGGGCGATTTTATGATTTCCTTCACCCAGACGAAGCTGCCCGTGACTTCTTCAACCACTCCCGCACCTACCGCTACGATCCCTTAGTCCTCGACCTCGACGGCGACGGCATCGAAACCGTCGGTAACAAAAACAAAAACAACATTTACTTCGACAACAACAACGACGGTATTAAAACCGCGACAGGCTGGGTCGGCGCTGACGATGGCTTGCTCGTCATGGATCGCAACGGCAACGGCGTGATCGATAACGGAACGGAACT
>NZ_JASJXA010000136.1:0-553 GCF_035018905.1 Glaciimonas sp. Gout2
TGAGCGGTCACGATGCGCCAGAATGGTCGGTCACGATAGACCAGAATCGGTGGTCACGATCGGCCAGAATACCCAGGGTGTTATAGACGAACTGCCCAAATGATAAAATGCTGTTGCCGATGTCGCTTAATGTGGGAATGTTTGATGGCGTTGCCTGAGTCGTACTATTGCTCGGACATGTTTCAGGGCCAGGTAGAGGCATGCCCTCCTTGGTATCTGGCAACGCCGTAAAACGTATTCCTGTCTCATGACAATACGCTGAAAATAATTGTTCTGGCTTACAGGCATTAGTTATTAGCATAGCTGCTAGCGCTAATCCCGTTTTTATGGGCGCTCCTTCAGAGACTGAATCACAACAGGAAACTGCGCTAGGGTTCGTGCCAAATTGCACGTACTCGAAGCCCTCTCGAAGTTTCTTCATGTCTGTCTGTTCTTTTTTGTCGTTTATTATTTTATTCTCTAGCTCCCTGTGAACCCGTTGTCGGCGCGTTGCCCGCGGGAACTTGGCGTTAAGAGATGACTTCCCGTTGCGAAGTGGCACTTCAATGCCGCT
>NZ_JASJXA010000137.1:0-551 GCF_035018905.1 Glaciimonas sp. Gout2
ACATGATTATGCCCCTCTCTCAACAAAGCATAGGGCACCTTGGGATATTCTGGCAATACCCACCCTTGCGGGATATGCGCACGGCCGGTTAAGTCCGCTCCAGGCGTGGGTGCCGGAGGTGGCGGGATTGGCACGACCTGTTTGGCGGCGTTGATCAGGTCTTCTTTGTTACCGTTCCATTGTGGTAGATCGGCGGGCGGCAAGGGTAAGACTTTGTCCAGGTTGGGGAAGCGGAGATCGCGATTACGTCCGAGGGCATCGCTGAAGACTAGATAGCGATCAGCGCGTGAAGTATCGATACCGTAAGGCGTGAGACCTTTGATAGATTCAAATTTACTACGCAGATTATTTGCCGCAGCCCAACTCCCGAATTTGACGCCCTCATGCAGGTAATGAAGTGCACGCACGTTGTCTTTTTGAATAATGTTATATTCGATTCCCAGCGCCTGCGCGGCGTCCCCATTGCCCTGTGAAAACGCACATTCGAGCATCTTGAGGGCCATCGGCACATTGGCCCACCGACCACGTTCGGGCGCGTCGCTACCAGAATT
>NZ_JASJXA010000138.1:0-507 GCF_035018905.1 Glaciimonas sp. Gout2
GGTAATGATCATCAATAGTGCTAAGAACTTTCTGAAAATGTATGCCATTTTCAAAATTAAGAATAATCCGCGATTATTTATGTAGTTAGCTATTGTAGGGAGAATCTGGTCACTTATAGGTCGATGATCATCACGCTATCGGACCTGCCTTATATGGTGTTATTTACCGAAATACTATGTCCTACAACTTTCCCCTCTCCGCATTCAAAGACTAAAAATGCATGTCAACAAGCGCTCTATCAATGACGTGCATTAAGGTGGGTTAACACCAGTTCTAAAGTCTTATGGCGCTATCGTGGTATGGGCCACCACGACAGCCTGTCATTATTGAAATCTGAAAGTTACCTAACCCATCTCAATCAGTCGCCACTTCACCGCATAGTTCGCTACATCCACCAGCCAATCCTGCTGCGGATCGGGAAAAGGTTGCCCCTTGACGGCCCAGGTTTGGCGCCAGCGCCAGTTAACCAGTGCTTTGAGGGGATGTTCGTCCGGCAAGAGCGGTTG
>NZ_JASJXA010000139.1:0-497 GCF_035018905.1 Glaciimonas sp. Gout2
GCAGAACAAAAGAAAGAAAAAACCCCGTTCGGTGGCACGTATCTGCATCCCCGTCAGGTCTTGCGCGAACTGGAAAAAGCCATGCCCGAAGACGTCATGGTATCGACCGATATCGGCAACATCAATTCGGTGGCGAATAGTTATCTGCGCTTCGAAAAACCGCGCAGTTTCTTTGCGGCGATGAGCTTTGGTAATTGCGGCTACGCCTTCCCAACCATCATCGGGGCCAAGGTCGCTGCACCCCATCGTCCGGCGGTGTCGTATGCCGGTGATGGCGCGTGGGGCATGAGCCTGATGGAGACCATGACCTGTGTGCGTCACAATATTCCGGTCACGGCGGTGGTATTCCACAATCGTCAATGGGGCGCAGAGAAGAAAAATCAGGTCGACTTCTATAACCGTCGCTTTGTCGCCGGTGAACTGGAGAACCAAAGCTTTGCCGCCATCGCAATCGCGATGGGTGCCGAAGGGATCGTTGTCGACAATCTGGAAGACGT
>NZ_JASJXA010000140.1:0-457 GCF_035018905.1 Glaciimonas sp. Gout2
GGACTGTCGCAAATTCGGCCCGGCAAGGCGTGCCGACGCAGACAGTACGATTAGTACGGCAAGGAAAGCACAACGCAGCTATCATTTTGTCACGGTTAAAAACCACCGAAAATTGACAACTTATTAGATAACGTAGCAAACCCGATTTTGGCGAGAGAAACATGAGCTCAAAGTCACCTAAAAACTAAACCCAGAAACTTTTCAACCAGTTTGACAGGGCGGACTGTCGCAAATTCGTCCCAGCAAGGCGTGCCGACGCAGACAGTACGATTAGTACGGCAAGGAAAGCACAACGCAGCTATCATTTTGTCACGGTTAAAAACCACCGAAAATTGACAACTTATTAGATAACGTAGCAAACCCGATTTTGGCGAGAGAAACATGAGCTCAAAGTCACCTAAAAACTAAACCCAGAAACTTTTCAACCAGTTTGACAGGGCGGACTGTCGCAAATTCG
>NZ_JASJXA010000141.1:0-373 GCF_035018905.1 Glaciimonas sp. Gout2
GATTTATCTGATATTTATTTCAGCTTTTTTAGCCTTTATCTACATCATTATTTCTGGCGTAAGAGCGACTGCCTACATTGCTATTCTTAAAGATATTTTAATGGTAGTTGCCATTGTTGTGGCTGGCGTTGCCGTCTCGTGGGAGTTTGGTGTGACGGAAGTATTTCGCGTAGCAAGCGCGCATGTCAGCAACACTATGGATACCAAACAAATCACCTTTTCGATGAGCACCATGTTCTTCCAATCGTTGGGCTTTTACATGTTTCCTTTTGCGGTACAAAATTTCTTTACCGCAAAAAGCGCCAACACGATCCGCAAAACCCAAATTGCCATGCCGCTTTACATGTTGATGTATCCGTTTTTGATCGTTGCC
>NZ_JASJXA010000142.1:0-365 GCF_035018905.1 Glaciimonas sp. Gout2
GTCCTCGACCTCGACGGCGACGGCATCGAAACCGTCGGCAGCAAAAACAACATCTACTTCGACAACAACAACGACGGCATTAAAACCGCGACAGGCTGGGTCGGCGCTGACGATGGCTTGCTCGTCATGGACCGCAACGGCAACGGGGTGATTGATAACGGCACGGAACTATTTGGTGATTCCACCCAACTCGACAACGGCCACACCGCCAGCGATGGTTTCGGTGCGCTGGCTGATCTGGATTCCAACCACGATGGCAAGATCGATAAAAACGATGCCAACTGGAACCAGCTCAAAGTCTGGCGTGATCTCAATCAGGATGGTATTTCTCAAGCCAATGAATTATTCACACTGGACCAACTCGG
>NZ_JASJXA010000143.1:0-333 GCF_035018905.1 Glaciimonas sp. Gout2
GGCAGCAGGGGCTTGCGCCACGCGGACGCCAGTAACGCCCGTTCCCCCTCGCTGGTCGGAGTAGGTGACGATGAAATCCTGAAGGCTACCTTTGCCACCATTCACAATAGCGGCGTTGTCTTGCATTTTTTGTACCCAATCGCTGTGGGTTTTCTGGATGCTCTTTTGGCTGCCATCCAACTCCTCTCCCGCCAAATTTCCCCATACCCTCGTCCGCGCACCCCGTGCAAATTCCGCATTCACGCAACTGATGTTAATTTCGCTATCCACCACCATGCTGCGCACATTCATGTTGGCGCTGCCGAGCGTTAAAAACACGTCATCGATAATCAT
>NZ_JASJXA010000144.1:0-314 GCF_035018905.1 Glaciimonas sp. Gout2
GTAGGCGGCTTGCGTGCCTTGGCCCAATACAAAGTCTGGAAGCAACGTTTCGGTCATCGTCAGGGCTTGTGCGGCTAACAACATTTCAACGCCGATAATATATTGCGTGTTTGCCACGACTGTCGCGGCCTTGCGGGCGCACCAGGTCGAGTTGGAAACGTGGTCTTCGCTGTTGCCTTTGGCCGGAATACTATCAACGCTGCCGGGCATACACAAGGTGCGGTTTTCCATCACCAACGAACTCAACGAGCATTGCACCACCGGATAGCCGGTATTAACGCCACGCACGCCGCTCATCAGATTGCGCGGCAAGC
>NZ_JASJXA010000145.1:0-306 GCF_035018905.1 Glaciimonas sp. Gout2
GCCTGCAAGTTCAAGAGCAACGTCAACTGTGGCTGCGCCTGCAAGTTCAAGAGCAACGTCAACTGTGGCTGCGCCTGTAAGTTCAAAGGCAACGTCAACTGTGGCTGCGCCTGCAAGTTCAAAGGCAACGTCAACTGTGGCTGCGCCTGTAAGGTCAAAGGCAACGTCAACTGTGGCTGCACCGGCGATTGCGTTGGTATTGACGGTTTTGATATTTGGGTTTTGTTTTGAATTATTTTTTTGTGTTTGAAAGATTGCGTGATTAATAGTGGAGCTTTGAAAAAATCGTCAATTTCTTCTACGCGT
>NZ_JASJXA010000146.1:0-291 GCF_035018905.1 Glaciimonas sp. Gout2
GTATTTTGTCGGAGGGGCGCCGTTCCAAGTTATTGTTTCAAATTGGGCAACATTACGAAAAAAACAAAGAATTTACCGCTGCGTTAGACGTGTACGAACGAGGGAATTATCCAGGATCGCGAATGCGGATAATTCGGATGATGGAACTAACAGGTCAATTTGAATTGGCGCTTGTTCTGGCTGAAGCCGCTCAACGTCAGCCAGAAAGCGAAGCTGAGAAACAACAACTGCAACGTATTTTTCCTCGACTAAATCGCCACCTTGATCGTCCAAAAATGCCGGCGATTGCGA
>NZ_JASJXA010000147.1:0-280 GCF_035018905.1 Glaciimonas sp. Gout2
TAGACGGTGGCTGGATCGCTACCGGCAGCGGCATAGTGGCTTCACCACGTATCAAATGCCGTGCCTTTGGCACTCGGCCATCGCAGCGGTCAGCACCCTGCCATGGCCGGCACGGGGTCAAATGCCGTGCCATAGACGGTGGCTGGATCGCTACCGGCAGCGGCATAGTGGCTTCACCACGTATCAAATGCCGTGCCTTTGGCACTCGGTCATCGCAGCGGTCAGCCCCATGCCCTGGCTGGCACGGGTCAAATGCCGTGCCATAGACGGTGGCTGGATC
>NZ_JASJXA010000148.1:0-268 GCF_035018905.1 Glaciimonas sp. Gout2
TCAACGGCTCTATTTATTAACCCGGATTGGTACACTTTTAACGCGCCATTTGGTACATCTTTACTCCGGCATTGACAGAATAGTCCCTTTACGACGAAATGCTCGCTGCTGGTGCCGTAAAGGTCGGAAAAACGGGAGCGTAGCTCCGCTTGGTTGTTTGTGGTGTATGTGACCACCAGCACTCGCCCACCTGAGGTAGTCTGAAAAAAACGGACACACGAATTTGATAAACTGAGTTCAAAGGAGTGTGGATGAAAACGCAAAAGAG
>NZ_JASJXA010000149.1:0-266 GCF_035018905.1 Glaciimonas sp. Gout2
GCCGTCTCGCCCAGATCGGTGATGTGACGACTGGCATTGGGGCGACTTTCGGTGCTGATCAGCAGACCGTTTTTAGCACGGATTGCGCCATGCCCGTCGGTGCGCAGTTCAAATCCTTGACCGCGGGATTCCTTGCGACCGGCGTGGTCTTCGATGCGTGTAATGTGGCCCAAACTCAATTGGCTGTGCTGATGATCGCTTTTAAGCTGGCTCTGGATTTTGCCTGCCGTGTCATCCATGACCAGATGGTTGCTGCGTCCGCTGGC
>NZ_JASJXA010000150.1:0-264 GCF_035018905.1 Glaciimonas sp. Gout2
TTATTCGATTACACCGTCGTGCTGATGACACCCGAATCCTTGATCCATCTGAGTGAAGATATCGGCAATGTCAATCTCGATGATTTCATTGGGCGCGAGTTAACCATCATGATTGCATTGGATGGCAGCGGTGGATTTATCGACAGCGCATTTGCTGACAATCTGCTTGGCAACATCGGTGCTGGGGCGCGTGAAATCTCCGGCCTTATCACCGCCGCCAGCATGCTGCGGCAAGAGGGCCGCCACGCGCTGTACGAAGTGACA
>NZ_JASJXA010000151.1:0-263 GCF_035018905.1 Glaciimonas sp. Gout2
TGATAATAACGTCCGACTAGTTTATCGACCTGTTTAAACATGGCACTATCAAGACGCATGTCCTCAGGATTTTCTTTTTTTGCCTTTTGCAAAACATCGATTGCTTCTTCCAAATGACCTTGATTTGACAGCTCTTGGGTCGTTTGAACGGCGCGAGGCACAGCACATCCCGTTACTATCGACGCAACCGCCACCATCAAAAAACTTTTTGCCATACGGCATTTTAAATTTGACATAATTAATTTCCTGTTCCGCTTAGGGCC
>NZ_JASJXA010000152.1:0-253 GCF_035018905.1 Glaciimonas sp. Gout2
ATTTCAGGCGATGCATCCAGTGTGGAGAGACCCAAGGCAATCATCTCAGCTCCAATCCAGCTAAAATCCTGCATCGCCCTCCTCGCTGCACGATTAAAATCGATCAAATCGTACAACCCCTTTATGCCATCCGCCGCAATCGCTGCCTTGAAGTGTTTTTCCAGCGCACCATAATCCAGATGCATCCCATCGGCATCCACCTTCAATTCAATCTGATCAATCAACGACTTAAACCGTGTCTGCAATAACAGCG
>NZ_JASJXA010000153.1:0-244 GCF_035018905.1 Glaciimonas sp. Gout2
CACTGGACCAACTCGGCATCGCCAGCCTCAACGTCAACAAAAAATCACACAACCAAACACTCGCCAATGGCAACCAGTTAGCCGACCAAGGCACGTATACCAAAACGGACGGCAGCACCGGCAACATGGGTGACGTGAATTTTGAAGAAGACGCCTTCCATCGGGAGTTTACTGATGAAGTCGTGATTGCCGATAACGTCAAAGACCTGCCCGATATGCAAGGCGCAGGCAAAGTGCGCGACCT
>NZ_JASJXA010000154.1:0-243 GCF_035018905.1 Glaciimonas sp. Gout2
CTCGGGAATGTGCGAAAAGTGAGCGAAACAAAAAAATATTTTAAAAAAATGAATTAGGAGACAACTACTATGTGCATTTTTACAATTGCCGACATTTCAACCATACAAAATTTCCTTTCTCATCACTTTAGCTAATTAATCTCATTATTTCGATGGCACGCCGGTTTTTACCCGGGTGCCGTTTTTGTATCTGGAATGATTTTTGCTATACAGATGAACAGCAACCTACGGGGCACCTTAAGG
>NZ_JASJXA010000155.1:0-240 GCF_035018905.1 Glaciimonas sp. Gout2
TACGCTCAAACATGTCTTCCAACAATTCCCGACTGACAGCTGAAATACTTGGCAGCGTCCATGACGGAGTACGTCAACTTCAACAGCAACTTCAAGAACAACGTCAAAGGTGGCTGCGCCTGCAACGTCAAGAACAACGTCAAAGGTGGCTGCGCCTGCAACTTCAAGAACAACGTCAAAGGTGGCTGCACCTGCAACTTCAAGAACAACGTCAAAGGTGGCTGCGCCTGCAACTTCAAG
>NZ_JASJXA010000156.1:0-237 GCF_035018905.1 Glaciimonas sp. Gout2
CTTTGACTCGGCAATGCCCACGGTGGCGTATTGAGTTGGTTGTACACCCGTCCGGTACATAGCGGCAAGTCGGGATCGCCACTCAGAAAGTCGACGATGACTTCTTGCCCGATGCGGGGAATATGCATGCCGCCGAGTTGATTGCCAGCCCACGGTGCGACGACGCGGACCCAGCAACTGCTCTGATGATTGTGTTGGCCGAGGCGGTCCCATGGAAACTGGAGCTTGATGCGCCCG
>NZ_JASJXA010000157.1:0-229 GCF_035018905.1 Glaciimonas sp. Gout2
TTTTCCAGTTCGCGCAAGACCTGACGGGGATGCAGATACGTGCCACCGAACGGGGTTTTTTCTTTCTTTTGTTCTGCAATCATGTCGAGGCTGAACGCATCTCTTTCATGGGTCCAGTCACTGAGTTCGGCTTCCCAGGCGTCCTTCTCGGTCTTGATCGTGGCAGCGCGTGCGGCAAGCGTCGCATCACACGCCAGCGTTTTGCCAGTCAGACGTTGGGTCAGCGCAA
>NZ_JASJXA010000158.1:0-229 GCF_035018905.1 Glaciimonas sp. Gout2
TTTTCCAGTTCGCGCAAGACCTGACGGGGATGCAGATACGTGCCACCGAACGGGGTTTTTTCTTTCTTTTGTTCTGCGATCATGTCGAGACTAAATGCATCTCTTTCATGGGTCCAGTCACTGAGTTCGGCTTCCCAGGCGTCCTTCTCGGACTTGATCGTGGCAGCGCGTGCGGCAAGCGTCGCATCACACGCCAGCGTTTTGCCAGTCAGACGTTGGGTCAGCGCAA
>NZ_JASJXA010000159.1:0-224 GCF_035018905.1 Glaciimonas sp. Gout2
TCAATCTGATCAATCAACGACTTAAACCGTGTCTGCAATAACAGCGAACCGTAGATCGATTCCTGCAATGCGTCATAGGCTTGATTGAGGCTATTCACCTGTTCGGGATATAAACTAATCGTGATAGTCCCCGGCTGATCGTTTTTGCCTTCGACCATCTTGAAGCCGTTGTAACCCATGCCGGTCAGGTTATGCATCGCAAAATAATATTGCCCGTTAAACGC
>NZ_JASJXA010000160.1:0-221 GCF_035018905.1 Glaciimonas sp. Gout2
GGCGTGATCGATAACGGAACGGAACTCTTCGGCAATTCCACCCAACTCGACAACGGCCACACCGCCAGCGATGGTTTTGGCGCACTGGCTGATCTGGATTCCAATCACGATGGCAAGATCGATAAAAACGACGCCAACTGGAATCAGCTCAAAGTCTGGCGTGATCTCAATCAGGATGGTATTTCTCAAGCCAATGAATTATTCACACTGGACCAACTCGG
>NZ_JASJXA010000161.1:0-220 GCF_035018905.1 Glaciimonas sp. Gout2
TTGCGCGGCTTCGTCGATCCTCAGTGTGGTCGATAGGATCACATACTCGGCATTGGCGGCGGTCTGCGGATGACGCGTTAGCGTAAAGATGCAACCGGGCACCATGCCGCGTAGATGGCCTTGGCCTTGCGCTCGTTGGCCGGCGCTGTGTAAGGCTTGCATGCGCAAACGGGCGATGAAATCGCCTTCGGCAAACGGATCATTCTGGCTTTCCGGGTTG
>NZ_JASJXA010000162.1:0-218 GCF_035018905.1 Glaciimonas sp. Gout2
AGTCCGGTGGTCATCATCACACCAGAAACCGGCACTATGGGCATGGGACTGGGCGGCTTTCAGGAAGCCAACCAGTTGCCGATGTTTGAAGAGTTCACCAAATATCAGGGACATGTGACCAATCCGGCCCGCATGGCCGAATTCACCGGACGCTGCTTTGACCGTGCCATGTCAGAGATGGGACCGACCCAACTGAATATTCCGCGTGACTATTTCTA
>NZ_JASJXA010000163.1:0-217 GCF_035018905.1 Glaciimonas sp. Gout2
ATTTCGCTGTGCCGATCAGTGAATAAACAGCGGCAGCCCGCTCTCCACCGCTGTCGGCACCCGCGAAGAGATAATTACGACGTCCGATAGCGACGCCACGCAAGGAGCGCTCCGCTGCGGAATTATCGATTTCAATGCATCCATCGTCACAATAACGTTTTAGCGCAGGCCATAGATTGAGGCTATACATGATGGCAGCGGTCGTGTCTGACTTGCG
>NZ_JASJXA010000164.1:0-216 GCF_035018905.1 Glaciimonas sp. Gout2
ATCTCCGGCCTTATCACCGCCGCCAGCATGCTGCGGCAAGAGGGCCGCCACGCGCTGTACGAAGTGACATTGCGCCCGTGGTTGCATCTGGCCACGTTGACCACCGACTGCAAGATATTTCAGGATCAAAGCGTGATCGAGATCATCGATCTGCTGTTTGCCGACTACGCGTTTCCAGTCGACAAGCGTCTCATTGAGACTTATCCCAAACGCGAC
>NZ_JASJXA010000165.1:0-215 GCF_035018905.1 Glaciimonas sp. Gout2
TAACCGCGTAACAACATCGCAGGCGCAGCGGTCACGATCGGCCAGAATGAGCGGTCACGTTGACCAGAATACGCAGTGGCCGACAATCTTGATCAGTGGCGCACATGCGACATATAAAATTAGGGGTGAATTGAAGGCCTCTTATTATCATCACTTACCTGAAGTACGGTTAGTAATCCCACATTTTTATTGTAAATATCATATTTTTTCGGATT
>NZ_JASJXA010000166.1:0-207 GCF_035018905.1 Glaciimonas sp. Gout2
AAGCCGTTGTAACCCATGCCGGTCAGGTTATGCATCGCAAAATAATATTGCCCGTTAAACGCTTCCAGAATATGCAGTTTCTTTTCCCACGCAGCAACGATGGCCCGACCGGCGGCGTCGTCAGTAATAACCTGACCGCCCAGCGATTTCCAGATCACGGTGTAAGCACTGCCAGCGCGTTCTTGCAGGGTTTTAGTCATGCCGGAT
>NZ_JASJXA010000167.1:0-201 GCF_035018905.1 Glaciimonas sp. Gout2
GCCGCCACCACACGAGAAGAACAGCGCGGTTTGCTGGATCAACTGCTGTCCGATTGGGCCGACACATCCGGCATGACGAAAACCCTGCAAGAGCGCGCTAGCAGTGCTTATACCGTGATCTGGAAATCGCTGGGCGGTCAGGTTATTACTGACGACGCCGCCGGTCGCGCCATCGTTGCCGCGTGGGAAAAGAAGCTGCAT